>CAYPJC010000175.1:0-2545 GCA_964410855.1 uncultured Flavobacteriales bacterium
GGAACCAAACTTTTTGAAATCTCTGTTGGTATTTTGCCTTATCCAATCACCTTTTTAATTACCGATTTAATTAGTGAGATTTATGGTAAAAAGAAAGCAAACCAAATTGTTGTTGCTGGAATTTTTGCTTCTTTTTTCTCTTTACTTATTCTATTCACTGAAAAATTATTTTTGCAAAGGTAAGTCCATCGATTAATTTAAAGGATGGTATGGAATTTGTAATTTCGTTGACAGTATTTAATTTTTCTTTATGAAATTATGACAAAAAAAATAATCTTATCCGCACTAATTCTTTTAGCTTCCATTGGGCTTCAAGCTCAACCCGAAGATAAAAAAATATCAAAAATTACTTTCTTAATGGTAGATGGTAAATATGAAGATGCTGCTTTCAAGTGCGAAAAATTAAAAGAAGATCCAGAATACCGTAAAAATGGATGGGTGTATTTATACTTATCTCAGTCTTATTTTGAAATTGCAAAGATGCCTGAATTGCAAGATGATTACCCAAAAGCAATGAAAGAGTCTCTAAAAGCAGCCTATAAGCTTGCAAAATATAAAGACAAACCTTCTGAAAACAAAGAAATATTTATTGAAGCGAAGGATTTTTTACTTAAGCTAAAAGACAGCACCATTACTATTTCTGAAATTTATTATGACAATGATAACCCAAGAAAAGCTGCTTATTACTTGAGCAAAATAGTAAAGTTTGATGCACATGATTATGGTGTTTGGTTAATGAAGGGAGTCTATGAAATAAAGTCTCGGAATGTAGGAGAAGGAGTTAAAAGCATTCTTCATGCAATGGATAGTTTAAAAAGTCAGCCAGATTATCAACCAGATGAAGTCTCGGCACAAACATTAGTAGATGCTTTAGATGAATATGCTTTAATTATTAAAAGCGGCGAGTATGAGCAATATTTTGGAGCTTACAAATTTGATCCAACAGATGCTGATGTTCGAGAAGCATTAGCAATGAAAGAAGAATTCAAGAAATACATCGTAGGGAAAGTAGTTACCAAAGACGAGCGTAAAAAAGAGTCAGAGACTATTTACAAAACCTTTAAAAGTGAAGATGTATCTGAGGATGAAGAATAACTTTAGTTTTTGACAGTTTGAAAGTTAGAATCTTATCCCTAATAGCTGTTCTATTAATTGTACTATCTATAAATGCTACTCCTCATAAGTTTTATATGAGCATTGCTAATATGGATTATAATCCCGAAAGCAAGTCTTTAGAAATAACAATAAAGTTCTTTACAGATGATTTAGAGGCGGCATTAGAGTCAAATCAGCCCCATAAAATATACCTAGCTACAGAAAAGGAGATTAGTCAAACAGATAGCCTAATTAATATTTATCTAGACATCAATTTTTTAATTCTTCAAAAAGAAAAAAAGTTGGTGTATGAATTTTTAGGAAAAGAGGCTGAAAGAGATTATACGCTTGTTTATTTAGAATTGGAGAATTTTAATTACTCGAAACCAACGACTCTTATTAATAAGTTGCTGATTAATAGTTTTGAAGATCAAGTAAATAAGGTGAACTATAAAAATGGCGAGCTTTCAAAAAGTATAAACATGCACAAAAATTTCTTGAAGGCAGAGTTTTAATTGCATGGCTATATTTGCAGCCTTTATTTTTTACAATTTCTATGAATCACTTTTTTAGATTGCTATTTGCTCTTATTTCTTTCTCAGCAATTGGCCAAGAAACCATAAACGACAATAAGTTTAGGCAATTAAAACAAGAATTAGCTACTCCTAATGTTTATCGGACTGCTGCAGGAACTCCCGGCCACGAATATTACCAGCAAAAGGCAGATTATATCATGAATATAGAACTCGATGACGAAAATCAGCGAATCTATGGCGATGAAACAATAACGTACCACAATAATTCACCTGATGCCCTTCCCTATCTATGGGTTCAACTCGACCAAAATGTAAGGGCAAAAGACTCTGATACTAAAAAAATAAAAACTTCAAAAATTGGAGATAGTTTATCCTTTGATAATTTAAAAAGGATGATGAACGATTTCGATGGTGGATTTAAATTAGATGAAGTAAAAGGAGCAAACGATGAGACGATTAACTACACGGTGAATAAAACCATGATGCGTATAGATTTAGATCAGCCTCTTCAACCAAACGATAGCTTTTCATTTAAAATAAAATGGTGGTACAACATAAATAACCGCATAGAAATTGGAGGTAGATCAGGCTATGAATACTTTGAAGATGAAGATAATTACCTATATACTATTGCCCAATTCTTTCCACGAATGGCTGTATATAATGATGTTGAGGGTTGGCAAAACAAGCAGTTTCTTGGAAGAGGCGAATTTACTTTACCTTTTGGTGATTACAAAGTAAAAATAACTGCTCCTTCTGATCATACGATTGCATCAACTGGTGTTCTCCAAAATCCTGACGAAGTTCTAACAAAAGATCAGATGGGTAGGTTAGATGAAGCTAAAACAGCTAGTCAACCTGTATTTATAACAACACAATCTGAAGCAGAAAAAATAGAAAAAACAAAATCAAAA
>CAYPJC010000175.1:2560-5258 GCA_964410855.1 uncultured Flavobacteriales bacterium
TATGTAAGAGATTTTGGGTTTGCATCCTCTAGGAAGTTTATTTGGGATGCCATTGGCGTTCCTTTTGGCGATCGAGTTGTAATGGCTATGTCTTATTACCCAAAAGAAGGAAACCCACTTTGGGAACTCTATTCTACGAAAGCTGTAGCTCATACGTTAAGAAGTTACTCCAATACTACCTTTGATTATCCATATCCAGTAGCCATTTCTGTAAATGCAGCAAGCATTGGAATGGAATACCCAATGATATGCTTTAATTATGGCAGACCAGAAGAAGATGGCACTTATACGGAACGCTTAAAATATGGAGTGATATCAGTTATCATTCATGAAGTAGGACACAATTTCTTTCCCATGATTGTTAATTCTGATGAACGACAATGGACATGGATGGATGAAGGGCTTAACACATTCTGCCAATATTTAGCTGAAAAAGAATGGGATGTGGATTATCCTTCAAGAAGAGGCCCTGCTTATAAAATTGTTGATTACATGAAAGGAGATAAAAGTAACATCTCTCCTATCATGACCAATTCTGAATCAATATTACAGTTTGGAAACAATGCTTACGGCAAGCCTGCTACTGCTCTTAATATTTTAAGAGAGACCATTATGGGAAGAGAGCTTTTTGATTTTGCTTTTAAAGAATATGTACATACTTGGATGTTTAAGCACCCAACTCCTGCTGATTTTTTTAGGCTAATGGAAGATGCCTCAGGAACTGATTTGGATTGGTTCTGGAGAGCTTGGTTCTATTCTACTGATCATGTTGATATAGCTATTAATAATGTTAAGTGGATGCAAATAAGTAACCATGATCCTGAGATCGAAAAGCCGATTAAACAACAAGGTGAAGAAGCCTCTGAGACCTTTGAAGGCGATCTTAAAAATGAAAGTAATCGAGGGAACACTGTTGTAGATAAAGATCCTGCCACCAAAGATTTTTACAATGGATTTGATCCTAATAAAGTAACTAGCTTAGATAAAAAAAGCTATACTATATATTACAACAGTCTAGATGATGAAGAAAAACAACAACTCAAACTAAAAAATAATTTTTATGAGATACAATTTGAGGCAATAGGTGATTTAGTTATGCCCATTATCCTGGAGTTTACTTTCATGGATGGCACCTCTAAAAAAGAATATATTCCGGCAGAAATATGGCGCTTTAGTCAGAAGAAAATAAGTAAGGTATTCATATTTGAGAAAGTAGTTAAAGAAATAAACCTAGACCCAAATTTAGAGACAGCTGACACAGATCGATCTAATAATTATTGGCCAGAACAAAATCTCCCTAGTCGGTTTAGCCTCTTCAAAGAAGAAAAAGAAGAAAAAGAAAACGAAATGCAAAAAGCTAAGAGAAGTAAGTAATTCGTGTAATCCAAAGGTTTAACAATACAAAATCGCCTCCTAACCCAAAACATTTTGCTATATTAGCAGCCAAATTCAGATACCATTATGAAAAGACTAATTTATACCACTACTTTTTTAATTATTACTTTTTTGGCCTTAGCTGCCACTAATTCAGAAACTTGTGACACAAAAACCCTTAAAAAAGAAGGTATTGCAGAGCTAAACCCTTATTTCTATTCTGCAGCAAAAGTCAACACAATTAGCTATGACTATAAGGTAACAAGAAAAGAAATTGAAGTTCCTCTCTTTAAAGGGGAAAAATATAAAATGGTATTCAATAAAAAATCCTTGCCTAAGGACGTTATTATTGAAATCTATGATAAAGATGATAGCCATGAGTCGAGAGAATTATTATTTACTTCAAAAGATAGCAACACAGAGATTGTAACCTTTGAACCAATAAAATCAAAGAAAATGTATGTGAATTATGTAATTCCTGAAGCTGAAGGAATTAAGGAAACAGGTTGTTTGGTTTTCATCTTAGGCTACCAATTAACGTTTTTAGAAGATTACAATAAAAATAACTAAACCGAACTTTCGATGAAAAATAAAATTTCAATTATTCCAATAGCTGCCGTTTTATGTTTAACAATTGCATGTACTGAAGCTCCCAAAAAAGAGGAAGCAGAAGTTGTAGATGAAACTTCTACTGAAATGGAGGCTGAAACTACTCAGGAAACAATGGAAGAAGACAATTCTTTTATGTTGCCTTCCCCTATTCAAATTGCCGCTATGTTTAACAGAGCTGGTCTAGGTTTTGAAAGTGGGTTAACTAATCCTACTGAAAATGTTGTTAAGTATAATACGAAAACATCAAAATATTTAAATTTTGGAATTTACAGCGCAGATTTAGCCTACGTAGTTTTAAATAACGAACAGCAAGCTTCAATTGACTATTTAAATGTTGTAAAAAAACTTTCTGATGATATTGGAATGCCAAGCATATTTGGGTCAGGAGAGTTAATTGAAAGCTTTGAGAAAAACATTGACAATCAAGATACTGTTCTAAGAATATTGACCACTATCAAACAAAGAACTGATGAATACCTCGAGGAAAATCAAGAAAAATCTAAGGAATCAATTTTCTTTTCTGCAGCTTGGTTAGAAGGAATGTATTTAGGAGCTAATAGTTCATCGGATATGGAAAAATTAACTCCACGTTTGGTAGAACAAATGACTATTCTTAGTAATATAATAAAAGCAATAAAAGTTCAAAATGACCCTACTCTAGACATGAGTTTTATGGTAGAGGGATTAACAAAATTGCAAACAACTTTTGAAG
>CAYPJC010000176.1:0-5250 GCA_964410855.1 uncultured Flavobacteriales bacterium
TTTTAGAAATATGCTTTGGAAATTTAGTCCCTTTTTCAATCGTCACTTTCATGATCTGGCTTGCACTTATGTCAGCAAGCTTGCTAATTTTTAAGCCTTTGTATTCAGTTAGGTTGATGGTATCAATAATAGTATGCATTTGGTTTATTTTATATGATTTTGTAATTCTTTCCAATCGAATAACTCTCCACCTTTCTCCTTTTTAATTGCTAGGGCAGTTGTTTCTGTTTTAAAAGCAGTTAAAAATGCTCCCATTGGACTAGGTAGGTTTTCGCTTATCAGAAATGTAACTGTTTCAACTGAAACTAACTCTTCAGGATTTTCAAAGTGATTAGTTAATAGAACATATCCTTCCGTATGATCTAATTCTTTTGCATACCTGATGAGGCATTCAGCAGCATCAAATTTGAAAACCTTTCCTTTATCCGTGATTAGTTCAGCCCCATGGATTTTATCGACTATGGTCATTTGGCAATAGGAACAAGCATCATTGCCATAGTCTATAGGTTGAGGGCTCTTACTGCAAGAGTTAAATAGCAGCCCAAGAGTAAGTATAGTAATTAGAAGGATAACAATTGGTTGTTTCATAGGAGTATTAGCTTGATTTTAATTCCTTTTTACCAACAATGTAAGCTGCTAGTGTGAGCATCATTCCGATCCACAGTAATATTCCCCCAAGTCTTGGGTAAGAATAGGCGTCGAAATTAAGTAGCTTTTTATGACCAAAAAGGGGTGGATTATACTCCATGGGAGTACCATCAACATTCATTAGTTTCATAATAGCATTTGGATCTAAGTCAGTTCCATATTCAATCATCCATTGGTTAAAGTCATATATACCAAGTACTCCTAATACACTCATAGTAAGAAACCAGAATAGAAACCAATTGGGTGAAATTTTTCGAAACGCGGCTATTAACCCGATGATAATTCCTAAAGAAGCCATAATTAAAGTGACCTTAGGAAAGACTATAAACTCCCACATATCGGCAGGTTTAGGCAAGGCCTTCATTCCTATATAGTGGTTTAAGCCATCTATGTTTTGAATATCAAATTCATTTTGACCTTTTAAACCATCGATATAAATATCAATACCTAATGGCTCGGGATATTGTGGTGCTCCTAATCTAATATTCCACATAGGGAAAATAAATAGTCCTAAAACGAATATAGAGCCTATAATCATTAATAATCCTGATTTCATCATTGTATGTATTTTCAAGGAGTAAGTGTTCTAGGGTGGATTATATAATCCACCCTAGAACCTTCAGTTTTAATTGAAATTATTCTCCTAATGACCAGCTTAATTCAAGATCAGAACTTGCTGGAGATACTCTAATATACCCTTGCATTTCCTGGTGAAGAGCTGAACAGAAATCTGTGCAGTAAAATGGCCATACACCAACTTTTAAAGGCTCCCAAAGAGAACTTTTGGTTTGACCTGGCATAATCAATAACTCAGATGTATTTTGTCCAATCATAGCAAAACCATGAGGTACATCAAAATCTTGCTCATGATTAGTAATGTGGAAATATACTTTATCGCCCACTTTAACGCCTTCTATGTTATCCGGTGTAAAGTGACTTCTAATAGTAGACATATAAATGTGTACTTCATTTTCATCTCTTTCTACTCTAGCTTCAGCAGGGCTTTTGATAGCATAAGGATGTTTATTCTCATCCAATCGATAAAACTTCTTAGAATTCTTTTTTATCAAATCTGCTGGAATACCTGCTGCGTAATGAGGCTCACCATGCGTTGGAAAATCTAACAGTAGCTTCATTTTATCTCCTGAGATGTCATACAACTGCGCAGAGTGCTCCATTTCAGGACCAGTAGGCAAGTATCTATCTTTTGTAATTTTATTCATGGCAACTACATATTTACCAAACGGCTTTCTAGAGTTTCCTCCAGGAATCATTAAGTGACCTACAGCGTAGTATGTTGGTTTTCTATCCAATACTTCCCAAGTTCCTAACTTCCACTTTACCACCTCAGAGGAGATAAAGAAAGTAGTATACGCATTTCCTTTTCCGTCAAATTCAGTATGCAATGGTCCTAAAGCACCACTTTTTACAACTCCTGCTAATACATCTTCGAATTTCAAAATTGGAATTCCGTATGCTTCTCCGTCAAATTTCTCAGCAGCTATTGCAGCTATCATTTTATCAAAAGAATGAACCGTTAAATCAGCAGATAATTTGCCGTTTCCAATAATGTATTGTCCGGAAGGATCTACATCACAACCGTGAGGTGATTTAGGTGTTGGTAAAAAATAAACAGCACCAGGTACATCTAATGGATCAACTGTCAATACTTCTTTTTTCAAGCTAGAAGTAGCAGTATGAGATGATTCATCGTATATATTATGAGCATAATTTGCAGACACCATTGTTCCTCCACCATTATTAACATAGGCTTCAATTTTTTTCCAGTTAACTGCAGCAATAAAATCTTTATCGTTTTGAGAAGAATTTACTTCCATTAAAGAATTTGCTTCTTCCGTGTTATATGTTGTAAAGAAAAACCATCGATGATATTTACCTCTTCCTGGGTGAGATAAATCGTAGTTAAACCCTGGCATGATTAATTGAAACTTAATATCCATGTGACCACTTTCAGGATCTACACTTATGAAAGACAAAGAACCTTTAAAGTTAGACTTGTAATCTTTAATCGGCATATCCTTTTGAGGAATAGGTACAGAGAAACGAGTTCCTGCAACAACATACTCCGAATTCTCTGTTAAGAAAGAAGAACTGTGGTTACCAGCACTGTTCGGAATCTCAATAATCTCTTCGGTTTCAAAGGTTGTTAAACTAATTCTTGCAATCCTTGGAGTATTATTACCATTGATAAAAATCCATCGACCATCTAATTCTCCATTCGTTTGAGAAATATCTGGGTGATGAGAGTCATCCCAAGGTACAAAACCAAAAGAAGTATTTAGCATCGGCTTTGTTTCCTCAGAGTATCCGTAACCTGTTGTCGGAAACTGTGAGAATACTGGAATCTCTTTTAGCATTCTACCTGATGGCAAACCATAAACAGTAAGGTTACCGCTGTATCCACCAGACAAAAATGCGTAAAACTCATCGTGCTCTCCTGGTGCTATATATACTTTTTCAGCAGCACTAGAAGATAAGCCTCCTTTGTTTGATTTACCGCCAGATTCTCCATTGCCGCAACTTACAGCAGTTCCAAACAATGCAAAAACTATTATACTATTGATTATTTTTTTCATAATTTCTTTATTTCTATTTTCTTATTAATCTGTTATTTATTGAGCAGGAGGGAGCATTACTGCATCTACTACATGAATAATTCCGTTGCTTGCTTTAATACTGGCAATAATTTTCGCTCCGCCTACATATACATCATCGCCTTTGACTTCTATGGCGACACTTTGGTCATTCGCTTGGCCTAACTTTTTAAACTTCTTCAAAAGATCTATAGAATAATTCCCTGGCGTTACGTGGAATTTTAAAATATTAGCTAAATCACCTTTATTTTCTGGTTTTAAAAGCGATTCAACGGTGCCTTCTGGTAAAGCATCAAAAGCTGCGTTTGTCGGAGCAAAAACCATTAATGGTCCTGCATTTACCAATACATTTTCTAAGTCAGCTGCTTGTACTGCCGCTACTAGGGTAGAATGGTCAGCTGATCCTACAGCAATTTGTAGAATATTTGGATTTGAAACATCATCAGTTACAAAAGCCTGCCCTGTCGTCTTATCATCAGAAGCAGTTGCGTCACTCTCTCCGCTTTCTTGCTGATTATTGCTCGCAGTATTACATGCGCTAAAAATTGATAGTGCAATAAGAGCAATTAGTGTCATTTTTATTCTTTTCATTGTTTGTTGGGTTTAGTTTGAGGGTTAATTTAATGTTCTGAAATATTCCAAGATATCCCTAGCTTGTTCTTCAGTTACGTTTTGATTAGCCATGGCAGCACCATTAAATTCAATTAGTAAGTCTTTAGCTAACCTATCTTGTTCCACCATCAATTGAGGGTCTAGTATCATATTCATGATCCATTCAGGGCTTCTTCGCTTCATAATTCCTTGTGGAGAAGGGCCAACGAATTTTTTGTCTGTCTTATGACAAGCACTACAATTGGTTTTAAATAACTCCATGCCTCTGGCTACCATTTCTTCATCTATACTAGCTGGAAGTTCTAAGCTCTTAATTGGACCAACACCTTTATTGTCTAAAGTGATTCGTTCAGAGGCAGGCGCCAAAGATTCCTTTTCAATTTTCTTTTCTTCGATTCTTTTTTCCCTTTCTTTTTGAGCATCACTTGTACAAGCAGCAAAGCCAATTAAAAAGAGAATGACAGTTGTGCTAATTATTTTTTTCATGATTATACTAATTGTTATTTTCCAAAATTGGAGCCTATTTGCGGACAAAAATATGATAAAAATCATATTTTAAGATAAAAAGACCTTTTTATCTTAAAATGAAATATATTTTCACTTTGATTGCTTAAATAGGGGAGAGAATAATCTAGATGGAATGGCTTTTGAACCTTATATATAAAAGGCTAAAGGATATTTAGTTTTAGGCTAAAAAATAGATGTAGTCATATTTACCTTGTTGTGTGAAATTTTTATTAAGACTATTATTTTATTATTTTTCTTATTTCAAAAACCTTTTCACTCTCAAGTTTTATTAAATAAATACCTTTTGCAAAATCACTTGTTTGAATAAGCTTCCTTGTTATCATTTGACCCTTAAAAACCAATTGGCCAGATGAATTCAATATTTCAAGGCTTACGATTTCATTATTTCCTTTGATTTCAATAATTAGTTCATTCGAAAATGGATTAGGGAAAACGTTTAAAGCGATATCGTTCTCAATCGTTCTAATTCCGGTAGAGATAACATTTATTATGTTTGAGGTATCAGAGCTACAACCTAAAAGCGTAACAATCGCATAATAATCTCCATTTAAAGTTACTACAAGGTTTTGATTTGTTGCACCGTTAATCAATCCGTTTTGATCGTACCATTGATTGCCACTTATGGCGTTAGAAAGTAGGATATTTCCATTAAAAGTAATAGATGGAGTAGAAGGGAGTGTATCAATAGTTAATGACAAAGTAGAAGATATTCCATTGCCGCATGCATTAGTTCCTGTCACGGTAATATCACCTGACACAGCAGTGTTGCTAAAACTCACAGTTATACTATCCGTTGTGCTTGTTCCTGTTGCACCTGTTGGCAAAGTCCAGCTGTAAGATGTTGCAT
>CAYPJC010000177.1:0-5247 GCA_964410855.1 uncultured Flavobacteriales bacterium
TCCTGTTCCTGTATATAAATCATAAACCAATTCATGGGGTTGAATGGCTGCAAAGTCTGCTGTAATTTTATAAAGCTCATACGCTTGAGCCGAATTGGTCTGGTAAAAAGACTTGGGCCCAATTTTAAACTGCAATTCTTGGTTTGAACCATAAGCTGTCATTTTTTCTAGAATATGGTCTCGACCATGAAAACACTGTATTTCTAAATCTCCAATGGTATCGTTGCCCTTCTCATTAATGACGTATTGAATAGAAGTGATGTCTGGGAAAGCCTCTTTAAAAGCATTTAGTAATTTTTCTCGAACCTCTTCTTGTTCATGGAAAAAGGAGAAAATAACCATGACTTCTCCAGTAGTTGAAGTCCTAATGATTAGGTTACGCATGAATCCATGCTGATCTCTTAAATCAAAAAAGGTTAATTCATTTTCAATAGCGTATTTTTTGACCCACAATCTAATGGTATTTGAAGGTTCAGCTTGCAGCCAACACTTATTAATATCTAACACCTTATCAAATCTACCTGGTACATGAAATCCCAACGCATTTCTATCATCAAATCTATCTGTTGATTGAATTTGTTCTTGAGTCAACCATTCTTTATTTGAAAATGTAAACTCCAATTTATTCCGATAAAAGGTGGTTTCCTTGGAGGCTAGTATTGGCTGAATTTCAGGTAATTCAACTTTTGCTATTCGCTCCAAAGCATCTTTAACGGTTCGTTGTTTATTGGCCAATTGATCTTCATAACCTAAGAATTGCCATTTACACCCACCGCAAACACCAAAATGATCACAAAAAGCAGCGACTCTTTTTTCTGAATATTTATGAAAATGAATTACACGACCTTCCATGTAACTCTTTCGCTTTCTAGTCACTTGCACATCTACAATATCACCTGGGACCGTTTGTGGAATAAACAATATTTTATCATCCACCTTAGCCAATGATTTGCCTTCCGCTGCTGTATCTATTACTTCGACTTCTCTAAAAATTGGTTTTTTTGCTCTTCTTCCCATTTGGCAAAAGTAATTGATTTATAAAGCTTGAATTGCAACAAATAAAAATTATTGCAAGCCCAATAATTGTTGCTTGGCTCGTTGGTTGTTTGGCTCAATTTCAAGGATTCTATTTAAGATAGTTTTTTCTGCTGCCTGATCGTTGACATTATGATATGCTAAAGCCAAATTCATCATCACATCTATTCGGTTTGCTTGAAGATTTAAAACCTTATTAAACGCTTTTATAGCCTGTTCATTTTTGCCTTGAAATCCATAAGCCATGCCTAAAAAATTCAGGACATCTACGTCTTGTGAGTCAATCGATAATGCTTGCTTGAGGTATTTTATCGCTTGATCAAAATCTTGGATATTACCGGCATATTGACCCATCAAGAAATAAGCACTTGCGGCATCTGGCTTACGATCAACATAAGCTTGCATGCTTAAAATAGCATTTTTAAATTGCTTGTTATCTGCATAGGCAGTTGCTAAATTATAATAGTTTTTTGAATATTCAGAATCATTTTTGATGTTTGCTTTCAGCACCTTGATTGCCATAACAGGCTGATTCATCATTTTGTAAACGATTCCTAGGTTGTTGTAGGCATCCAAGTATTGAGGGTAAATGGTTATTGCCTGATTTAAATACTCAGATGAACGTTTCAAGCTTTGATTCTTCTCATTTGCATTGCTTATTTGCTTTGCTTGATTCATTAACTCAGAACCTAAATTATAATTTGCCCTAGCGCTATTTTCAGCGGCTTTAATGTCGGCAGAATATAAAGTAAAGTTATTCTCCCAATCCAAATTTCGATTGATGCTTAAGCCGCCAAAAACTAGAATGATGGGTAGGCTCAATAAAACAAGTTTCTTCTCACCTTTTGCATTATTGACATTCTTCTTTTGATTCAAAAATTGATTAATCAGATAGATTAAAATCAAACAAAAGCTAAGGCTTGGGATAAAGAGCAAGCGCTCGGCAAAAGTGGTTCCAATCGTAATTATTAGTTGAGACCCAACGCTAATCGTTGTTAAAAAGAAAAGGGCAGCAATGGCATAATAATCCTTGTTGAATATTCCTTTGATAATCACAATAACTAAGCTTATTAGTATTCCAATACCGATTAAGCTTAGTGGGCTAAATAATTTAACCAAGGGAATAAGGTTATAGGAGTAATCGTGAATGAGTGGATTAGGAATAAGTAGTTTCTGGAGATAAAGAACCTGCAATCGAAAAGCTGTACCATACCTTAAAAATATATCATCAGTTGCTGCAATTGGATTGTTCAATAAACCAAAATTCCCGGTATCAATTGCATTGGGCATAGATGAAATGACATACATCCTAAGACCCATAAAAGCCAATGCAAGAACTAGCAGAACGGCTGAAACTGGAATTAAGGTTTTCCACTTTATATTTGGGTGAAAGAATAAGAGTATAGGAATGGCCAGCGAGAAAGTAACAGCACTTTCTTTAGAAAACAGCGCAAAAATATAAGCGACTAGCCCTAAAAGTATGTACTTCTTATTCTTTTCAGTTAGATAGATTATTAGACTATAGAGGGTTACTAGAAAGCCTATAAAAGCAAATAGTTCGTCGCGTCCTTTTATGTTCGCTACCACTTCGGTATGTAGGGGATGAGCCATAAATAGCAGGCTGACAAGAAGTGGGAGTATTGGTGAATAGGCAATCAATAATCTTTTCAAGCATAAAAAAAGAAGGAGCCCACAAAAGGCATAAAGCAGCACATTAATTAAGTGAGCAATTTTTGTATTATTATCAAACAACTCTTTTTCTATGGCAAAACTTAGTGGCGACATCGGACGGTATAATCCGGCGTTAAACCCTCCAAATCCGTTGTGGTAATTGCTAGTTAATATTTCGTCAATACCACCATATCCATTCTGAACATGCTTATTTTCAACAAGGATGGTATAGTCGTCCAAGGCTAAGCCATGATTTATAGTGTTTAAATAGAGTAGGAGTGAAAACAAAAATACCACCCATTTAAAATGACTCTCATACTTAGAAAGATAGCTGGATTTGCTTGTTAAATTCATAGGCTTCCGCTCAAATTTAGATATATTTGTGAAAGGAGAGAAACCCTGCTAAAAGTTATTTTAATATGGAAACAATGGTGAATGAAATAGGAGTCAAATCGCAGCAATTAATGGAATTGGAAGATAATTATGGAGCTCATAATTACCATCCATTGCCAGTTGTTTTAAATAAAGGGGAAGGTGTTTATGTATGGGATGTTGAAGGAAAAAGATATTATGATTTTTTATCTGCTTATTCAGCACTAAATCAAGGTCATTGTCATCCTAAAATTATTGATGCTCTTATAAGTCAAGCTCAAACATTGACTTTAACCTCCAGAGCATTTTACAATGATGTGTTGGGTGAGTTTGAGAAATTTGCAACGAATTATTTCGATTACGATAAAATCCTTCCAATGAATTCAGGAGCTGAGGCTGTGGAGACTGCTATTAAATTATGTCGAAAATACGCTTATGAAAAAAGAGGAATAGCTGAAAATCAAGCGAAGATAATTGTTTGTGAAGGTAATTTTCATGGAAGAACGACAACCATTATCTCTTTCTCAGATGATGAAAATGCTCGAAACAATTTTGGCCCTTACACTCCTGGGTTTATTAAAATACCTTATAACAATGTTGAGGCACTAGAAAAAGTAATTAAAACAACTGATAATATTGCAGGTTTTTTGGTTGAGCCTATTCAAGGTGAAGCGGGGGTTTCTGTACCAACCGAAGGATATTTAACAAAAGCAAAGGCATTATGCGATAAGTACAATGTTTTATTTATTGCAGATGAGGTACAAACAGGTATCGCGAGAACGGGTAAATTATTAGCAGTAGATCATGAAAACGTAAAGCCAGATATATTAATATTAGGTAAGGCATTATCTGGAGGAGTATATCCAGTTAGCGCAGTGTTGGCAAATAACGAAGTGATGATGGTTATAAAACCAGGCCAGCATGGCTCTACTTTTGGAGGAAATCCTATTGCTGCAAAAGTAGCAATGGCAGCACTTAATGTGGTAAAAGATGAGAAATTAGCAGAAAGGGCTAGTCACTTGGGGAATATCTTTCGTTCAGAAATTCAGAAGCTTGTCGATGAATCGGATTTATTGGAGAAGGTTAGAGGAAAAGGCCTGTTAAATGCAATTGTGATTAATGATGTAGAAGATAGTTCTACGGCATGGGACATTTGCATGGACCTAAAAGACAATGGATTATTAGCAAAACCAACTCACGGAAATATTATTCGTTTTGCACCACCTTTAGTTATGACAGAAGAACAGCTTGCTGATTGCATTGCTATTATTCGTAAAACCATTTTGAACTTTAAAAAATAAACCATGGAAGCATTATCAGGAGGCCTAATAGCCATAATTGTTCTTTCTATTTTTCTGTTCTTTTTGCTTTTACCGCTATTTGCAATAATAGACTTGGTAAGAAGTAATTTTAAAGACAGCTCCGATAAATTAATTTGGGTGTTGATTATTTTGTTTCTACCTTTTTTGGGAAGTGTCTTATACTTTATAATGTCTTCCAATCAGAAGCTGAGGTAGTTTGGTTTGTCTTATTAAGACAGGATAGTTCAGCAAAGCTCTATCAATAATAATTTTTTTTATTCTCTAAAAAATTTCAAGCTTTACTAAAGTGAATCGTTTTCGATTTTTTTAAATTATGAATAATGACTATAAATGGACTCGCTTAGGTCTGTCCCTTGAAGAAATTTAATAAAAATTTTCGCAGTTTTTCGTATTAAAAAATCAACTGTTTGAATCAAGCCAAAGGCAGATGAGTTTTGATTTTTCGAAAACCAAGAATTCAATTTTAAAAAATTTATTCAAAGGACGAATTTTTGTTTCTTTTGATGGCCAAAAGAAAGGAGAAAAAACCCATTGAATTGATTTAGGATTCAGATAAATATTTATGGAGTTTGATTCATATTTGATACATTATTTATTGCCAATAAATTGCTTGAATGCTGCTAAATTTTACTTTTTTTGATAAAAATTAAGCAAGTTTGTACCAACAATTGATGTATAATTGAATACATTGGAGATTGAATTTTCAAAATAAATAGTTATGCCCTATATAACAAATGCTTACACCAAGGAACCAGCTGACATTTTTTACCAAGATGTTGGAAAAGGCCAGCCAGTTGTATTAATCCATCGATGGTTATTAAGTCATAAATCCTGGGAAGGGCAGGTT
>CAYPJC010000178.1:0-5190 GCA_964410855.1 uncultured Flavobacteriales bacterium
TAGATCTCAATTTCCTTGGCTTTCTTTTGCGCTTTTAAGATGAGCCAAACTTGTTCTTTTAGCATTCAGCCTTTTATCTTCTATCCGCTTTAAGTAATCTGCTTTTGACAATCTATAATAAACCCAATATTCATTTACATCTTGCCAAGAGTCCACTATTTCATATCCTTCAATTTGTGTGGCAGCCGTTGTCTTAATGGTTGATCTAAAGTCTTCTTTAAATATACCATCTCGTTCTGTTTGTATGTAAACGGTATTCGATTCTAGATTTACCTTTATTTCAGAAGCCAAATCACTTAGGGCATTGTTTTTTGCAGATTCAATATAGTTGACATCAGGATTTATTTTAGCAACACCAATACCAACGTAATCAAGGCTGTTTATTGGTCTGTTTTTAACCCAAAATGGTTTTAAGACGTCTGAATCAGGTGCTATTTTTGCCACGTCTTTTGTCTTGCAAGCAAACAAAAGCGTCAATCCGATTATGGTTATTATTTTATTTATCACTTCCTAATGTATCTGTCTACTTTATTAATAATGTCATTAGAAAGTGAATTTGCTGAACTGGTTAATAATTCACTCATTAATTGAGTAGTGGCCTTTAGTTCTCTTTTAGCACCAAGCAAAGCATCTAATGCTCTTTTCTTTTTCTTATCCATGGATACATTTCCTTTATATTCAGGATATAAGTATCTGTTGTCACCATCATATAAAGCAAAGTGCATATCATCTGTATTTTTTTGGGTAACTATTTTTGAAAAAATAATTTCGCCACTTTCTAGAGATGTTATTTGTATCTGATAAGATAACTTTACTTCGTTTACTTGGTAATACTCTTTGTATTTTACTTTTTTGTATTTTGTAACACTCTCTTCTTTTTGAGTGCTTTGGTTTACTTGCTTTACTGAATAAGCTTTGTATCCAATTCTGGAATATACTTTTGTGTCTCCTGTTCTGAGGTTTCGTTCAATCAACTTACCAGAAAGCACTGCTTTTGCTCCTAATAATTCACCAACAGTGGCAGCTGTATTTTCATCAATTGCTCCTGATAGATTTAAGCGCTGTTGCTCTAAAATACTCTCCATATTTTCCCTATCAATGATTTTTATGAAAGGGTTATTGTTATTAATGAGCGCAGTTAAAAGAGTCGCCTGAATCTTATGTTCGTCAACATTGTCTCCGCTTACATTCTTTATACCGACGAAAGCAATTGTATATGTTCCTAAAGTAAGGCATTCCTCCCTCATACTTTTAGTTTCTTTATAATCGGGGTCTTTAGCAACAACTTTATCAAGCAAGTAATAAGCTTTTGGATATTGTTCTTCCGTATAAGCGCTGTATGCTTTTTTATAAAAAGGCTCCATGTAAGCCACTAGTTTTAATTTTTCAACATCCTTATATATAGGATCAAGAGATAAAATCTCTTCAAATATTTTCTCAGCATTCTTATAACTCTCTTGTTCCATCAATACCATTGCTTTATTGTATTGATTCTCTAAATATTCTACTTTTATTGATTCAAAATCATTTTTGATATAAGATGGTTCTTCTACTTCAATATTATAAGAGTTAAGCGTTTCGGCATATTTTCTTGCATCTAAATAGGCATATACCGCTTTTCTATTTTCGCCAGTAGCTTTTGCTGTAAAAAACTCATCTAAATAGTCTTGAAAAACCTTTTTTCCATTTTTTTTCAAGCCTATTCTAGCTTCAATATTATTTGGGTCTCTTCTGACTGATTCTAAATAATTCTTGGCAGCGTCTTGATACATGCCTGCAGCTTCAAATTCCTCAGCTTGCCTAGCAAATTTTTTTGTGCCACTGCAAGATTGTAGCAGTAGCAGAAAAGAAGCGAAGAGTATAAAAGCTATGGTTTTGTTAAGCATAAAATTTATTCATTTATTGCAATAATATAAAAATTGTGCCAAGATTTTAAACGCTTATTGAGAATAAATAATTAAAACCTTTTTTGAAGAAGATAAAGGTACAATTTACAACAGCTAATTATGCTTTAAACTTTTACTTGATTTTAGTAAGAAGAAATGAGGTCTCATAAACTGATAAACAATGAGTGTGGTTGTGAAATTTGTCCAAGACAGCATGAGTTTTGATTAAATAAGTTTGAAACATAGTGGAAGTCAATTAAGATGTTTTAGTGTACTGAAATAATACTCCGCAGCCTGAAATCCCTTGATTGATGATTGGAACGCTGTCCAATTGCCTATACAGAGCCATTGGATTTAAAGATATAACACTAATAAGATTAGAATTAGTAACTCTTCCTAAACTTTTTTTCTACTGAAAAATTAATCAGGTTCATAAAATTCTCATGAACCCCTAAAGTAACGTCTAGTTGAAGCTGATCTATTAGTTTTAAAATTAGGTCAGGCTGAAACTGCAAATCAGGAATGGACACATATTTTTCAAAAAGTCCTCCAACGCTCTTATAATATAATTGCTCGAAAATATTAAGGTTTTCAGGCTTTTCTTCTATATACTCATAAGAGCTGATATTAAAAGATTCTAAAACATCTCCAACATAATCTTTATGTAGTATTTGTTTTGGATTAACAATGTTAAGTTCCTTTATGTCTGGGTTTAAATAAGCATATAAAACTGCTTTAGAAACAAAATCTACAGGCACAATATTTAAACCGCTTTTTTTGTCAATCCAAATCCTAAAAGTTTCTTTCGCTTTTTCTGCATATTTATCTAAAAAGATAGCCCAAGAATAGAATACATCAAATTTTGGCGTTTCATAAAATGGCATATCGATTAAGCGACCACAAATAATACTAGGCCTTAAAATTTGGGCATCTATATTTTTTGTCTTACATGTTTCTTTAACGTAAAGTTCGCACTCATATTTAGATTGCTCATAGGGATTTCTAAAATGGGTAACATCGTAGTCTTCAATAATATCATTTACTTTTTCATTTTGAATACCAAATGAATAAGCTGTGCTGATGTAAAGAAAACGAGTTACGGATTGTGGTAACTGTTCTAAAAGCTGTTTAGTTACTAAGTAGTTTTGGGTGTGGACTTTAATTTTTGATTCGGTAGTATGTAATAAACTTGTTGATCCAGCGCAATGTATCACGGTATCGAAATGGTACTTGTCTAAATAATCTTTAGTTATAGTTGATAAGTCATGAGAAACAACAGTTATTTTTTCTAAACAAGCTTCTAGCGTATAATTATTTAAAAAATCTGGACGAGAGTTATCTTGCAAAATATCTAGCAAACGTTGTTGAGCAGATACCTTATTATCTCTTATTACAACATAAAGATGATCTACTGTTTTCTCAACAATAGCTTTGTGAATCCATTCAAAAATAATGTGGCTTCCAACAATTCCTGTTCCACCAGTTAACAGACAATTCATAGTTATATCAAGGTCCTAAATATAGAATGTAAAACTACTATTATCTAAAGAGATAAAGATAGATAGGGTATTGCCACCACACATCTTAATAAGACTTCTATTTGAGCCTTAAGACATTGAGATTCGAGCTTATTTTAGGGCTTTATTGTTTATTTATTTAGCACAATTTTAACCCTTACGTTGGCTGTCTTTTTTTATAAGCACTTTATTTAGCCATCTTATGACTTTTATCATGTTTAAGACAGATATATGTATTTAACTTTATAGATATATCATTATTAACTTAAAAAAAATATGCGGATACAGGTAAAAGATTTTATGTCGACTCCGGTTATCACTGCAACTGAAGAATCCACTGTTCGAGAGATTTGACATTTGATGAAGAAAGAAGGAATACACGCTATTCCCATTGTTTCTTATGCGAAGGATAGTTCAGCTGTTGAAATGACCATAAGAGGTATTGTCACTGCCTCAGATTTAAGTGAAAATGTACATGATGGAGCCATCATGGAGAATGTAATGACTTCTTCGAGTGTGCATGTTGTGCACGTAGACTCAAGTGCTCAGGCTGCAGCAAAAATGATCCTAAAACATAAAGTGCACCATATGGTGGTTATGGATGAAGGGGAAATTAAAGGAATGATTAGCTCTTTAGATTTTGTGAAATTAGTGGCCGAACATTCGCTTGCATAATTTTTATGAACCAATTAAGCGATAAAGTTTATAAAACTATAAGAATAGTTGAATATAAACAATAACATCCCAAAAGTGAATATTGGGTCTAAGGTTTTGTTGGGCTAATTTTTAAAAGAATTAATAGCCTGTCTTCGATTTCTTCAACCTTTTTTCTTCTTTTTTTTCTTTTGGCGTTTTAGTAGCTTCTTTTTTAACTGATTTTTTTGCGTCTTTACCTTTTCCCATTTTGTTATTTTTTATAGGTGATTAATTTTTTCTTTTACAGACATCAAGATGCCATTTAATGTTGACATAAAGTTCCATTCTCGAAAATAGATATTTAAAACGTTCTACTCATTGCTTCTTTATTAATTAAGAGTTTAATTTATTCACGTTAAATACCAAATTATTACATTGGTGGGCTTCAATAAATTCACAGACCTACCTGTCTAGCAGAAAACCCTTACTACTTTAAGGGTCTTGCTAAATGTTTACACTGTCATTTATATAAAAAAGGAGAGTCATTGCAGACCTTTTACCGGGGATCACTCTTTAATAAATTTTTTAATTATTAACCCTTTATCTGTTTGTATTTGCAAAAAATGTAATCCTTTGGCCAAACCAGATACGTCAATTACAGTATTATTTACTACTCTCACCTTTTTACCTCTTGAATCGAAAATTGTAACCATCTCCACTTTTAGACTGTTGCTAGTTATGCTAAGTTTATTGGTAGCGGGATTAGGCGAAATAGAAAGATCCTTATGAATAGTGCTTTCTGTTAACCCAACACTTAAAATACTATAACAACTAGAGGTGTCTGTGCAACCCGAGGAAGTAATCTCTACAGCATAACTGCCATTTGCGGTTGGTGAGTAAGTTCTAGATGTTGCGCTAGGTATTAGTGCAAAACTATTGTTACAATCTAACCATTGGTAAGTAGCAGCTAATCCATTTGCTGTAAGGTCTGTTCCTGCTTGTGAAACTGAGGTGTCAACTGTTATTATTGTTAAGTTCAGCGTAACTATGCTATCGCATCCATTTGCAGCCCCACCAATAATGGTGTCTTTTGCTGTATTATTGTTTGAGGTGTAGGTTATTCCATCTATCCAAACAAAAGGACCGCATTT
>CAYPJC010000179.1:0-5147 GCA_964410855.1 uncultured Flavobacteriales bacterium
TTTTCAATGCAAAGAATGCCACGAGCCTTTCGATTATTTTAAATGTTTGAAATAAAAAAAGCGAGACAAAGTCTCGCTTTTTTTTATTTGATTTTATTAATCCAATAAAATCATTTGTTTTGAATCAATTCTTGCGCCATCTACAATTAAAGTATAGATATATGAACCTGCCGAGAAAATTGACATAGGTACCATTACACTTCCTTTGCCTTTTTCATATAAGGCGATACTTTTAATTAAAGTTCCATTGAGATTATGTATTTGCAATTTTGCTTTGGAAGTAGAATTAGGTAAGTAATATCCAATAGTTGTATAATCATAAAATGGGTTTGGTTGACTATTATACAAATGCGGTCTATCGTCATTTACTCCAGTATTCTTTATTAATAAAACTGGCATTCCGCAACAGGAATTTACCCTTCCAGTAAGAGTATCTAATTCTCTTGTAACAGAGTCTAATTTTGTGCTTAAGGCATTAACTTGATTCTGCAAAGTTGTTAAAATGGAATCAAGATCTACAGAGTTTCCATTACTTATGGTAAGTGTTGTTCCATTTAAGCTCAAGTTTTGTAACTCATTCGTTGAATCCCTATCTTCAATAATTACAGAGTTTCCATTAAGAATGCTTAATGTGTCATTACTAAGAGATAATGTCTGGTTGTCTGTATTGTCTTTGTAAGAACTTAAGTTGACTGAATTTCCTTCACTAATTATTAAGCTATCATTGCTAATAGAAAGTGTTTGGTCATCCGTATTTACTGTTGTAGGTAAAGTTAATGTGTTCCCATTGGATATGCTAAGATCACTACCATTTAGTGAAATAGTTTGAGAATCAGTATTGTCCTTATAGCTAGATAAATCGACAAAATTCCCCTCACTAATTATTAAGCTATCATTGCTAATAGAAAGAGTTTGGTCATCCGTATCCACTGATGCTGGTAAAGCAATAGTGTTACCATTGGCAATACTCAAATCGTTTCCACTCAAAGAAATAGTTTGAGCATCTGTATTATCTAAATATGCTTGTAGATCTACAGCATTGCTGTTACTCAAAAACAAACTGTCGTTTGCTATTGATAATGAGTCTTGAACAGTAGTTGGGCCTGAAACAGTATTCCAAATGCTATTTTTCCAAAAATAAATTTGTTGATTGTCTAAATCATACACCATCATTCCTTCTGCTGTAGAATCTAGCCCTAATCCTAATGTAATTCGTTGAGCAGATGACAACCTATTTAACAAGAAGCCCTTATCGGTATTTGATAAATCTAAAGATGCTTTGTTGTTAGGACTAACCGTTCCTATGCCTATTGTTTGAGAGTTCAATCCTCCTAATAAAATACAAGAATCACAATTTGCAGTGATTCCACCTCCAAGGATGGTTACGTCATCCATTCCAGCTAAAATGATGGAATTATGTCCTAAAATTATTCCATCCTGTCGATAAGACTCTGAATTATTTCCAATTACGATAATTCTTGAACTACCTGTAGAAGCTTGAGCTAAGGTATTATATCCAACAAGAATGTTATCATCTCCCCTAAGGTTAGCATTTGCACCAATGAATACATTTCTGCTAACGTTATTGTCTCCAATAAAATTTGCAAATGCACCCATTCCTACATTATCCTCTCCTTCTCTATTTGTATAACCTGTCCGAAACCCAAGGTAAGTGTTTCTATTAGCATTGGTAGTGCTATTCGTTCTGTTATTATCCCATCCGGAGTAAGCACCAATAAAAGTATTGAAGTCTGCATGTTCTGTTGCTGCTCCAGCTCCAGCACCTATAGCAGTATTATAAATTCCAACTCCATTATCAGTTAAAGCAGAGTCTCCTAAACTGGTGTTATGGTGTCCTGTAGTATTACCCCATCCAGCCTCATTGCCAATAAATGTATTACGATATCCTAGCGTATTACTTCGTCCTGCTTGAGAGCCCATAAAAGTATTATCGTCCCCATCGGTATTATAAAATCCAGCATCTTCTCCTACAAAAGTATTGTCTCTTCCTGTCGTATTATTTGTTCCACTTTCTTCTCCGATAAAGGTATTGTCAACGCCTGTAGTGTTTGATTCTCCCGCTTCTGTCCCAATAAATACATTATCTGTCCCATTGTTATTTAATCCAGCTTCTGCACCTATAAATACATTATCTGTTCCAGACCTATTAAAATATCCTGCATCCTTTCCAATAAATACATTATCCGATGCTGTGGGAGGAAAACCATTTGCTCCAAACCCAGCTCTAAAGCCAATGTAGACTCCATTTAGGCCACTTGAAACCCTATAACCCGCAGAATCTCCAATGAATACATTATAATCTCCTGTGGTGATACTACCTCCTGCACCAGAACCTAAGGATTCATTACCGATTTGGGAGTAAACAGTTAAGGGTATTGATATTATTAAAAATGAAATTATTTTTTTCATAGTTTTAAATTTGATTATTTGGAATGCTAAATATATAATATTAAATTGAAATTTTAATTATGAAAAATATAATTTTCAATATAGATTCGGGTATAGCTACCATAAAGTTAAACAGACCAAAGTCATATAACAGTTTCAACAGAGCTATGGCTTTGGAACTGCAAAATGCATTAGATGACTGTCATCAGAATGATGAGGTAAGAGCAGTTGTAATAACCGGAGAAGGAAAGGCCTTCTGTGCAGGTCAAGATTTAGTTGAGGTGACGGATGAGAAGTTAAATCCAGGTTTTCAGAAAATTTTAGATGAACACTATGGTCCAATTATAAAAAAGATTAGAAGCACTGCCAAGCCAATAATAGCAGCAGTTAACGGAGTAGCAGCAGGTGCGGGGGCAAATATTGCTTTAGCCTGCGATATAGTGGTTGCTCATGAAAAAGCATCATTTATACAAGCATTTAGTACAATAGGATTAATACCAGATAGCGGTGGAACTTTCTTTTTGCCTCGACTAATTGGATTTCAAAAAGCATCTGCTTTAGCCATGTTAGGAGATAAAGTAAGTGCTACTGAAGCTGAACAAATGGGAATGATTTACAAAGTTTTTTCTTCAGAAGAATATGAGGAGTCTGTAAACAACTTAGCTAACAAGGTTTCTAAAATGCCAACTAAAGGGCTGGCTTTGACAAAAGCAGCCCTCAATCAGTCTTTTGATAATAATTTAGTGCAACAATTAGAGCTAGAGACTAAACTACAACTTGAAGCTTCTGAAACTTCAGATTATCATGAAGGAGTTGCTGCATTTTTAGAAAAAAGAAAACCAAATTTTAAAGGAAATTAGGCGCTGTTTTCGGCACCACCTAATTTCTTAGAATTATTTTTTTGGCAAATGATATTTAATTGGGACGATTTGCTTGCTTGATACTTTTTTACCTTTTATTTCAGCTGCTTCCCAATCAGGCATACTTTTTAAGACTTTTAAGACCGCTTCGTCTAATTCTTTATTTACGCCTCGAAGTACCTTGATGTTTTTGCATTTACCTTTTTTGTTTATTGTAAATATGTTTAAAATGCATGGAACATTTCTTTTGCTATCACAATGAATCCACGTATTTTAGTGCAATAAAAATTAGAAGATGAATATAGGAATTATTGGAAGTGGAACCATGGGTTCTGGAATTGCTCAAGTAGCATCCACAGCAGGTTGTGAGGTTAACTTATTTGATATAGATCAAAAGGTATTAGATAAAGCCGAGACGGCATTAAATAAAATTTTGAATCGCTTGCTTGAGAAAAAAAGAATGACTCAAGAGCAAATAGAAGGGATTCTATCTCGTATTCATTTTACAACAAACCTCAATGATTTTTCTGATGCGGATTTGGTTATTGAAGCAATTGTTGAGAATCCGGATGTTAAATCCAAGGTTTTTCAAAATGTAGAAGCCATTGTAAGTCAGGATTGTATAATCGCTTCAAATACGAGCTCTTTATCTATTACTTCATTGGCCGCTTCCTTAAATAATCCAGAGCGCTTTCTTGGGATTCACTTTTTTAATCCAGCGCCCTTAATGCGTTTGGTTGAATTGATTCCCGCCATTCAATCAGATGAGAGTGTTTTTGAAAATGCTAGGAAAGAAATTAATCGATGGGGAAAGACGACAGTTAAAGTAAAAGACACTCCTGGTTTTATTGTAAATAAAGTGGCAAGGCCTTTTTACGGAGAATCCTTAAGAATATTGGAAGAAGGTATAGCTAATATATCTACTATAGATTGGGCTATGAAGACTTTTGGTGGTTTTAGAATGGGACCATTTGAGTTGATGGATTTTATTGGAAATGATGTAAACTATACCGTAACAGAAACAGTCTTTAAGGCATTTTATTACGATTCTAGATACAAACCAGCTTTTACTCAAAAGAGATTGTCAGAAGCAGGTTATTTAGGTAGGAAAAGTGGCAGAGGTTATTACGACTACAGTGAAAATGCGTTGAATCCTGTTATCGATGAGGATAAAGAAAAAGGAAAAGAGATATTCACCCGAGTACTTGTTATGCTAATTAATGAGGCTGCAGATACTTTATTCTTAAACATTGCTGATAAAAAGGACATAGATTTAGCCATGACTAATGGGGTAAATTACCCAAAGGGACTATTAAAGTGGGCGGATGAAATTGGTATCGATTTTTGTGTACAGAAATTAGATAGCTTATTTGAGGAGTACAAAGAAGAGAGATATAGATGTAGCCCAATATTGAGAAGAATGCAAGAACAAAGTGCCACATTTTTTAATTTAGATAACACAATCTAAAGCTCATAAAATTATCAATACCCTTCGGCACTTGTGCAGAGTTTATCGAAGTAAGTTCAGGATAAACCAAGCAGGAACAGAATACGAGGCATAACAGCTTGGGTAAGCAAACACATCAAAGAATACCAAAAGAGCTGTTATGTAGATTCTGCGGGCTTAGACGGAAGGATATTTACCTTACCAAGAGGGCAGAGTGTTAAGAAATAGTTCAGTGAACTATTTTAGCGAATGAGCCAGCCTGTAGCGTTGGTAAGTAGCCACGAGTTGGCAGAGCAGAGAAGTCAGCCGAGGTCATAGTACCTACAGGAAACGAGGTGTATAAAATACATAGGTCTCACAAGTAGGGAAGGACTGAATGTTTTGACCCCTATAAAACAAGAGTAATCTTTTAAATTTCGATTATTAATTAT
>CAYPJC010000180.1:0-5144 GCA_964410855.1 uncultured Flavobacteriales bacterium
CAGAGCAAGTGGTAAAATATGCCATGCAGCTACATCCTAATTCCGCCACTATTTTAGTTAATTGCGCTCAGTTATATGTATCGATACACAAACCTCAAGAGGCGCTGAGATACTTGAATTTGGCTGAAAAATTTGAGCCATTTAATATTGATCTTTTTTACACAAAAGCTTCTATATTTAGTCAACTAAGAAAGTCAGACAAAGCAATTGAGCAGTTTAAAAAAGCCTTGGAATATGCTGATGACTTTGAAAAGGAAGACATACAACTTCAACTGGCATTTGAATATGAAAATTTAAGTAAGTATCAACTGGCAATCGAAAATCTTGAAGAAATTCTGGAGCAAAACCATGAAAATGAGACCGCTCTTTATGAATTGGGTTTTTGTTACGATGTTTCGGATCAGATAGAAGAGGGGAAGAAGTATTTTCAAAAGTTTGTAGATTCTCATCCATACTCTTACATCGGATGGTTTAATTTAGGGATAACATTTGGTAAGCTAAAGTTGTATGAGAAAGCAATTGATGCTTACGACTTTGCTATTGCAATTAAAGAAGATTTTTCTTCAGCATATTTTAATAAAGCACACTGTTTTGGTCAACTAGGAGACCATGTTCAAGCATTAAAATGTTTCAATGAAACTTTGCAATTTGATACAGATGACTCATTAAGTTACTACTACATGGGTGAAAGCCTGGAAAAACTGGAGAGTTATGAAAAGGCCGTTTCGTTCTACAAAAAGGCAATTGAACTGGATGATTTTTTAGCAGATGCTTGGCTAGGAGTTGGTTCGTGTTATTTTGAATTAGGACGTGATTTAGATAGTATATCTTATATCAAAAAAGCACTGACAATTGATGAATTAAACCCTGATTATCACTATTTATTGGGAGAGGTTCAAACTCAATTGGGGTTTTATGAAGAAGCGTTAGAATCGTTTGAAAAAGTATATGAACTTGATCCAGATAATGACACTGTTTTAATCGATTTAGCAAATACACATGAGGAATTGAATGACTCCGAAGAGGCCATGAATTTCTTTTGTAAAGGGGTTAAAGACCAGCCAAACAATGCAAAGTTATTGTATAACTTTGTGGCCTTCCTTTTTAAGAAAGATGATTTAATTAATGCTTTATTTTACTTGGATAGCGCACTCAAAAACTTTTATGATCAAAAAAGTGAGTTGTTTGAAGTTTATGAAGATGCAAAATATAATCCTCAGGTAATTGAACTGTTGGAATATTACAAAAACTAACACATGAATTTTGAACTCCCTTTTATTCCTGCAAGATCAGCAGTTCCTCGTGATTTGGGTTTAACCATGATGATGGACAAGGGCCTTAGCTGGCGCCAAGCAGAAAACTTCGTTGATTCGTGTGCAGAATACACTGATATCGTAAAACTTGGATTTGGCACTTCTTATTTGGCAAATGATTTAGAACGAAAGATTTCGATTTACCATGAAGCCGGCATGAAATGTTATCTGGGAGGTACATTGTTTGAGGCTTATATTATTCGAGGTATGTTCGATGAGTATCGAAATATGCTTAAGAAGTTTAAAATTAAAATGGTTGAAGTTTCAGATGGTTCAATAGAACTAAATCATGATAAAAAGTGCGAATACATTCGCCAGTTAAGTGAAGACTTTACTGTAATGTCTGAAGTTGGTTCTAAAGAAGAGGGGATTTTAATCTCTCCAAATAAATGGATTAAAATGATGTCCACAGAATTAGAAGCAGGCTCCTGGAAAGTTATTGCAGAAGCAAGAGAAAGTGGTAATGTTGGAATTTATCGTCCAAATGGTACAGCTCATGTAGCCTTGGTAAATAAAATCATTTCAAAAGTAGCTGTTGAGAATATATTATGGGAAGCTCCATTAAAAGCTCAGCAAGTTTGGTTTATAAAACAATTTGGAAGTAACGTTAATCTTGGAAATATCAGTCATGATGAAGTTATTCCGCTAGAAACATTGAGAATTGGTCTACGTGGAGATACTTTTCATGATTTTTTGCCTAAAGAATTAGCAAGAAAAGAATTAAAATGAGTTTTAAAGAATTACCAGTTTTAGAATTTAATCAGCGATTGAATGAAAGCACTGATAGTATTTTAATTGATGTTAGAGAAGATTATGAATATGAAGATCTAAACATTGGAGGGGTAAATATTCCTATGGCTGATGTTTTAAGTAAGAGCGATGAGTTCTTAAATTATAATAACGTTTTTATATGCTGCAAGAGTGGAAAACGTTCTAAGACTGTTGCATACCATTTATCTCAATTGCTTCAAGGAATAAATATCTTTTCGTTAGAAGGAGGATTGGATGCTCATTTTGAAAACTTATGAGTAAATCAAAAAAAGAATATTTTGTAATTGCACTCAAGGGAATAGCTATGGGAGCAGCTGATATAGTGCCAGGTGTTTCTGGTGGAACAATTGCTTTAATAGCAGGAATTTATGAAGAGTTTATTGATGCTTTAAAGTCGTTTAGCAGTGCCTTAGGTGTTTTAAAGAATAAGGGACTCGCAGCAACATGGAAACACATAAATGGTAGTTTTTTACTCGCTTTATTTAGTGGCATTGCCTTAAGTCTAATCACATTAGTCCAGTTTATTAAATATGCTCTTAAGGAGCACCCCATAATGCTATGGGCTTTCTTTTTCGGTCTAGTTTTAGCCTCTTGTTATTTTGTAGGGAAGCGTGTTACCAAATGGAATTGGTCGAGTATTTTTGCTTTGGGGCTTGGAGCAATTTTAATCTATTTACTCACGAGTATAGGTCCAGCTGAAACAAGTTCGGCAAGTTGGTTTATATTTTTATCGGGTATGGTAGCCATTTGTGCCATGATTTTACCTGGGATATCTGGAGCATTTATATTGGTTTTGCTTGGCAAGTATGCTTTTGTGATAGAAGCATTGGGAGAGTTTAACATAAAAGTGATTATCACTTTTGGCCTTGGCGCCATTACAGGACTATTAAGCTTTAGTCACTTTCTATCGTTTATGCTAAGGAAATACCACAATTTCACGATAGCCTTGTTAACTGGTTTTATGATAGGTTCTTTGAATAAGATTTGGCCTTGGAAAAACACCCTAGAATGGGGTGTAGATCGTCACGGAGAAAAATTGGCAATTCTTCAAGAAAATGTTTTGCCTCACAATCTTATCGATGGAGGATCGAACATGTTGTACGCTATTTTATTAGCCATTCTTGGATTTGCGTTAATTGTCATATTAGAGCTTGTTGCTTCAAAAAAAGAAGTAGCTTAATGAAAAAATATGGTTTAATTGGCAATCCATTATCTCATTCATTTTCGAAAAAATATTTCACCCAGAAGTTTGAAGATAAAGAAATA
Organism: uncultured Flavobacteriales bacterium; assembly: GCA_964410855.1. Classification (GTDB taxonomy): domain Bacteria; phylum Bacteroidota; class Bacteroidia; order Flavobacteriales_E; family Vicingaceae; genus JAVJQS01. The sequence goes on from CAYPJC010000180.1 coordinate 3,351, forward strand.
GTAGATTCTATCTATGATTTGTATCCGTTAACGAAAGTTGAAGACCTTCAACTACTCATTGATAATGAAAGAGACCTAGTAGGTTTAAATGTCACTATACCTTTTAAAGAAAAGGTTATCCCATTGCTAGATGAATTAGATCCGATAGCAAAAGAAATTGGAGCTGTAAATACCATTCTAATTAATAGAAATGGAGCAGATCAACCAATCCTAAAAGGATACAATACTGATGCAATAGGGTTTAGAGATAGCTTAAAACCTTTTTTGGCAAAAAATCATTCCAGGGCTCTTGTTTTTGGCAGTGGAGGTTCTTCTAAAGCAATTGCATTCGTATTGAAACAATTGAATATTCCATTTTTTATTGTGAGTAGAGATCCAGAAGGAGAGGCCGAGATTGCTTATTCAGATTTAGAGCCTAACAGTATAAAAAGATTCCAAATTTTAATCAATTGCACACCATTAGGAACGACCCCAAATGAAGAAAGTATCATTCCGATAAGATTAGATGAAATTGGACCCAATCACCTGGTCTATGACTTGGTTTACAATCCTCTTGAAACTCTTTTGTTAACTACAGCTAAAAAACAAGGAGCAATTGTCGTCAATGGATTGTCAATGCTAAGATTGCAGGCAAATGCTTCTTGGGTAATTTGGAATAATGCGTAAGACTTCCTTCATCTTTAAATTGAATTGATTCTACTTTTTAATAGAAAAAGTTGATATTTCTAGAATTGATAGTAGTTTTGAGGAACATAAAAGAACAAAAATGAAAAGAACAAAGTTATGTGCAATCGCTATTTGCTTTTTTAGCGGCGCACTTTTTCAAGTACAAGCACAAACTAAAGTATTTACAACTACTTCTGGGGAGCTTATTTTTTCATGGGCAAATGTTGAGTTTACTGATGAATATAAGTTAGCAAATCCCGATGCGGAGGTTGTTGGTAGTCCGGCGAGATTTACTGCTTTCTTTCATTTAGGACAGAATGTTCACATTGACTTCAATAATAATTTTGGAATATTCACAGGATTGGGAATTCGAAATATTGGGTTTATTTCTGATGAGCGGTTAATGGATGAGAATAACGTTTTACAGGATTACAAAATTATAAGAAGATCGTATAACCTTGGAATTCCTATTGCATTCAAGTCAGGCTCATTTGAAGATCATTTTTTTTTCTATGGAGGAGCTGAATTTGAGTTGCAGTTTGCTTTCAAAGAAAAATATTGGGAATCAGATGATCGATCTGGCTCTAAAACAAAAAATAACCAATGGTTCGGAAGTCAAACTGAAACATTTATTCCTTCCGTTTTTGCAGGGGTTCAATTACCAAAAGGTATAAATTTGAAATTTCAATACTACCTTGATGACTTTCTGAATAATGGCTTTAAGAACATAAATGATCCAATTAGTGATCTAACGAGATATAAATCTACTGAAATGATGTTTGTGTCAATAAGTTGGCAATTTCAATCGGGTTTTTATAAAAAGAAAACCTCTTCTGCGGAGTAGATACTTGTAACTAAAATCTAATTCCTTTAGGTTGTGCTATGAAAATAGTCTTATTTACCCAATTTTTAAGCTCACAAACTACTGTTTAATAAACAACTTACTCCCCACATAATCATTGCTTTTTAGCTGCAAAATATACGAACCCTCTGATAAATTATCAATGGGAATTTCATGACGTACGTTGCCATTATTCTTCAAATTAAAATGGGCGACCTCCTTTCCTTCGACAGATAAAATGGTAACAATGCCATTTTTAATAGCCAAGCCTTCTGGTAATTCTAAAA
>CAYPJC010000181.1:0-5103 GCA_964410855.1 uncultured Flavobacteriales bacterium
AAATTCAATTACTCTCTCTCGAGCATCTTTAAAAATTAATGATTCAAGCCGCGTTCAATATATCTAAGTTTTTCTCCTATATTTTTAGTTACTTCAAGACTCAAATGTTGATTATTATTCATAATCTCGCGAAACTCATCTATGCTAATCGTGCACATTCTTGTATCATTATCCATTGCCAATGCAAAGTCTTTTCTTTCCGATTCACCAATGATGCCCATTTCTCCAAAAACTTCACCTGGATACAAAATTGCCTTAATTATTTCTTTCCCATCGTCAGAATAACGACCAATCTTAATTCTACCTTTTTTTAAAAAAAATAGAATTTTACTTGGCTCCTTTGGAAAATAGACAAATTGATTTTTCTCTACCGTCTTCATCACAGTTTTTTCATCCATTTCTCGCAATTCGGCTTCAGATAAGTCTCTCAACAAGTTTATCCTTTCAAGATGCCATAATTTAGAATTTTGTGATGCCATTTTTAGTAAATTGTAAGTAAATAAATTTCCCCTTTAGACGATTAATTCCTTTTAGTAGATGCTTTTAATGTATTAATTAATAAGGAGGCTATTGTCATTGGCCCTACCCCACCAGGAACTGGTGTAATGTATGAGGCCTTTTCCGCAACACTATCGAATTCAACATCACCAAATAACTTATACCCAGATTTTTTTGTATTATCCTTTACACGACTTGTTCCAACATCAATTATTACAGCCCCTTCTTTTACCATATCTGCAGTAACGTATTCGGGTCGGCCAATTGCTGCAATAAGAATATCAGCTGTTAAGCAAATTTCTTTTAGATTCTTTGTTTTGCTATGGGTAAGCGTTACTGTTGAATTACCGGGTTTAGCGTTTCTACTCATTAATAGACTCATTGGAGTTCCAACAATTGAACTTCTCCCAATAACTACACAATGTTTACCTTCAGTTTCTATCTCATATTTTTCTAATAAAAGAAGAATACCATTAGGAGTCGCAGATAAGAATGTAGGAAGTCCTAATGCCATTCTTCCAACATTTTCCGGATGAAACCCATCTACATCTTTTGAAGGATTTATGGCTAGAGTTATCTTTCGTTCATCTATATGTTCAGGTAATGGAAGTTGAACGATAAACCCATCTATCGCATCATTCCTATTCAATTCTTCAACCTTCTTAAGTAATTCCCTTTCCGATACTGTCTCTTCATATTTTATAAGCGTTGAATTTATGCCGATGTACTCACACGCTTTAACTTTAGCATTTACATAAGTAATACTGCCTCCATCATTCCCAACCAAAATTGCGGCTAAATGCGGCTTCTTTTGTCCATCTTTAATTAATGATTCAACTTCAATTTTAAGCTGGTCTTTAATCTCTAGGGCTGTTTTTTTTCCATCAAGTAGTATCATCTCTATTTTCCTATTCCTCCAGGTATATTCGGCATACTTTTCATCATTTTTGCCATGTTCTTTTTATTTCCCATCATTTTCATCATTTTGCTTGTTTGAGTAAATTGGTTCAATAATTTATTCAACTCTGGAACTGAGGTTCCACTTCCATTAGCAATTCTTTTACGACGAGTTCCATTTATTAATTTAGGATTCTCTCTCTCTTTGGGAGTCATTGAGCTAATCATTGCCTCAATTCCTTTAAAGGCATCATCATCAATGTCAACATCTTTCATTGCCTTACCAACCCCAGGAATCATTCCCATCAAATCTTTCATATTTCCCATTTTCTTGATTTGATTAATCTGATCAAGAAAATCGTTAAAGTCAAATTGATTTTTTGCTATTCTCTTTTGGAGCCTTCTTGCTTTCTCTTCATCATATTGTTCTTGAGCTCTTTCAACTAAAGATACAACATCCCCCATCCCCAAGATACGATCAGCCATTCTAGATGGATAAAAGACATCTAATGCCTCCATCTTCTCACCTGTTCCAACAAACTTAATAGGTTTGTTAACCACAGATCGTATCGAAAGTGCTGCACCGCCTCTAGTATCGCCATCCAACTTAGTTAATACTACTCCATCAAAATTAATTTTCTCATTGAATGCCTTGGCGGTGTTCACTGCATCTTGACCAGTCATTGAATCAACGACAAATAAAGTTTCAGAAGGCTTTATTTTATCCTTTATAGCCGCAATTTCTTGCATCATTTTTCCATCAACCGCTAGCCTACCTGCAGTATCTACAATAACAACATCATGCCCCTTAGTTTTTGCATGAACAATAGATGCCTTTGCAATAGAAACTGGGTCTTTATTTTCTTTATCAGAATACACTGAAACACCTATTTGATCTCCTAGTACATGCAGCTGATCTATTGCCGCAGGTCTGTAAACATCACAAGCAACCAATAGAGGATTCTTACCTTTTTTGGTTTTCAATAAATGAGCTAGCTTTCCTGAGAATGTTGTTTTTCCTGATCCTTGAAGACCGGCAATAAGAATAATCGCAGGATTACCAACAAGAGAAATTTCCTCCTGTTCACCTCCCATTAGTTGAGCTAACTCCTCATGGGTGATTTTTGTAAAAAGCTGTCCAGGTGAAACGGAGCTTAGCACATTTTGCCCTATGGCCTTTTCTTTTACAGAATCCGAAAAGGTTTTAGCTATTTTATAATTAACATCCGCATCCAAAAGGGCTCTTCTTATTTCTTTTGTTGTTTCTGCAACATTAACTTCTGAAATCTGCCCTTGACCTTTTAAAACCTTAAAAGCACGGTCTAGTTTATCTGATAAATTTTCAAACATTTATAGTATCTATTGTTATGTTGCGAATTTACTCAATCAAAGTGTGTTGAGAAAATCAAAAAAGCACCTTTTTTATAGAATCAAAGCACAAATTTTACATTTTTTCAGGAACTTGTATTCCTAATAAGCCCATTGCATTTTTAACAATCTCACCTGTCTTTAAACAAATTAGCAACCTAAACTGCTTCAATGAATCATTTTCTTCCCGCACAATTGCAGGTGTATTTTGATAAAAATGATTAAATGTTTTCACTAAATCATAAATATAATTTGCAATAATCGCAGGGCTTTTTTCATTTCCTGACTCTTCAATAATTGATGGAAAGTCATGAATTTTTTTAATTGTTTCTATGTCTTCCTGAACCAATAGTTTATAATCAACAGGCTCAGAAGAATCCATCAATCCAACTTTTCTTATTATTGATTGAATCCTTGCATGCGTATACTGAATAAAAGGACCAGTATTTCCATTAAAATCAACGGATTCGTTTGGATCAAACAACATTCTTTTTTTGGGATCAACTTTCAATATAAAATACTTCAGTGCTCCCAAACCAATCATGTTAAATAATTCTTTACGATCAGGCTCTGTAAGACCTTCTAATTTCCCCAATTCTTCTGATGTGTCTTTAGCGGTATTTATCATTTCCTCCATCAAATCATCTGCATCAACCACTGTTCCTTCTCTTGATTTCATTTTACCACTAGGTAAATCAACCATACCATATGATAAGTGCTGAATTCCAGAAGCCCATTTATAGCCCATCTTTTTAAGAATGAGTGCCAACACATTAAAATGATAATCCTGCTCATTGCCAACAACGTAATAATAATTATCACAATGAAATTCTTCCTCCCTAACTATAGCGGTTCCTATATCTTGCGTAATGTAAACAGATGTTCCGTTTGACCTTAGCAGTAATTTATTATCTAAGCCTTCTTCTTCCAGATTAATCCATATCGATTTATCCTCTTTTTGATACAATAAATTAGAATCTTCATGTTTTATGACCTGCTCTTTTCCAAGCAAATACGTTTCCGACTCATAATAAAGCTTATCAAAATCAACTCCCATGGTTTTATAGGTTGTTTTAAAACCATCGTAAACCCATTGATTCATCGTTTCCCATAACGCTCTAACTTTTTCATCCCCATCTTCCCATTTCCTTAACATTTCTTGAGCCTCAAGAAGAATGGGTGATTCTTTCTTTGCCAATTCCTCTTCCATTCCCTCTTTTACCAAACTAGAAACTTCCTTTTTATACTCTTGATCAAACTTTACATAATAATTTCCTACTAGTTTATCTCCTTTTAGTCCAGTTGATTGCGGAGTTTCATTATTTCCATATTTCTCCCAAGCTAGCATTGATTTACAAATATGAATTCCCCGATCATTAATTATTTGCACTTTAACCACCTCCTTGCCATTTGCTTCTAAAATATTAGCGATTGAATGACCTAAAAAGTTATTTCTTAAGTGACCTAAATGAAGAGGTTTATTGGTATTGGGAGAAGAATATTCTACCATATCTTTTCCATTAGAGTTTGGGGGTTTAAAACCAAACTTCTTCTCTCCTTCGATTCCTTTCAGAAATTCAATCCAATAGTTAGGGTGGATTACAAGGTTTAAGAAGCCCTTTACAACATTAAATGAATCTATCAATTGATTGGATTTTACTAAGCTATTCCCAATCATTTCAGCCGTTTCTTCAGGTGTTTTTTTTGAAACCCGTAATAACGGAAAAACAACTAAGGTTAAGTCACCTTCAAATTCCTTTCTAGTTGGTTGAATTTGAATTAAACTCTCATCTAGTGTTAGATTGAATAAGTTTTCAATGCTTTTTTTAGATTCCTTAAATACAATTTGTTCTATTGAATTCATGCTAACGAATATTTTTCGATTTGAGACGCTGTTGTATCTAAGATATGGAACGCGGTATTGGCCATTTTGTTTTTTGTATCTAATGTTGGATTCACTTCAACCATCTCAAAACAGGCCACCTTACGACTTTCAATAAGCCTAAGAATAATTTCTTCCGCTTCTTTGGGGTAAAACCCATTAGCCACCGGGGTTCCTGTTCCCTCTGAAACATAATAAGAATCCATGCTATCTACATCAAAGGATATGTAAATAATATCACAAGCTTTTAACTTATCTAGCGCCTCCAATACTGCATTTTCAATGCCTTTAGAACGACATTCATCGACTGTGAAATTTTTAATCCCCAATCTATTGATTATTTCATTTTCAGGAGTTTCGGTATCTCTCACTCCAAAAAAAATTAAATCTTCTGCCTTTATTTTGGGATTAATACCACCCATATTTTTCATTTCTTCCCAATACCTTTTAGTCTCTTC
>CAYPJC010000182.1:0-5077 GCA_964410855.1 uncultured Flavobacteriales bacterium
AATCAATGGTTCTTAAAGGCTGGTCATCCTGAAATAAAAATAAAGAAAGAATATATTGACTCTACCAAGCTTTTACAAGTAACGATAGAACAAACTCAAGAAGGAGAGAATATTCCCGAAATATTTGAAATATACAGCGACATAGGAGTCGTCAATCATAAAGGCGAGTTTGTTCGACATCAAGTGCACTTAACTGAGCGCAAGCATACTTTTTCCTACGAAATGAGCAAAGCTCCATTACTCGTTAATTTTGATGTTGATAAAACATTATTAGCTGATATTGATCAGGCTATTGAGCGTGCTGATGCAATAGAATTGTACAATAATGCTACAAATTATATTGATAAGTATTATGCTCTGAGGAAACTTAAAAACAGCCGAGATTCGTTAGCTTTTAATATTATTTCAAATGCTATGGATGATGACTTTTGGGCCATTAGAAAAACTGCACTAATAAACAGCAAAAAATTAGCAAAAGCTAGACCTATATCTACTTTGCAGCAAATGAAAGAACTTGCTGAGAAGGATGAGAAATCTGATGTAAGAGAAGCAGCCTACTCTGCCATTTCAAACTCGTTTGAGGAAGAAATATCAATTGAATTCCTTAAAAAAGGGATAGAAGACATTTCGTATAATGTGGTTTCAGTAAGCCTAGATGCTGCTTATGAGAAAGATGCTAAAGCTGGAATTGAATTAGCAACAAAACTTGAAAACGAAGAAAACACTTCTATACTTTCTACAATAGCAAGAATTTATGCTGATGAAGGCAATCCAGAAAGAAAAGAATTCTTTTTAAATGCTTTAGAAAAGCAAGATGGTTTCGCTAAATATCCTTTGATTTTAAGCTATAGTGATTTTATTGAAAGTCAAGAAATAGAAGAGAAAGAAGCTTCTATTGAAGAATTTAAATCAATAAGCATGAGTGAAGATTCTTGGTTTATTCGAATGGCAGGAATAAATAGCTTAGTTAAAATGAAAAAAAATGCTGAAGAAACCATTTCTAGTCTAACGACAAAAATAAGTGAATCGGAAGACGAAGCTCAAATAAAGGATGCTCAAAAAAGCTTAGCAGAAACCAATCAATTTTTAACCAAATTAACGGACACCTTAAAAGAAATAAAAGCTGAGGAAGAAAATGATAATTTAATGCGCATACTTGATTCGAGTTTGGCAGAAGATTAAAAATAGCTAGGCTTTTGCATTAAATAAGTCCTCGGAGTTTGATTGAGACTCATATGCTTCGTCAATCAATAAGTCGTTGGATTCGGCAGCTTTAACCGCCAGCTGATCACATCTTTCATTTAGTGCGTTTCCGGCATGCCCTTTAACCCACTTTAATTTAACATTATGCTTTCTATAAATGAGTAGAAATCGTTTCCATAAATCGATGTTTTTTTTCTTCAAAAATGCCTTTTTTTCCCAATTGAACAGCCATCCCTTTTCAACGGAGTCTACAACATATTTAGAATCTGAATAAACTGTTACGTCAGAAGGGAGATTTTTTATCTGTTCCAAGGCAGCAATTACACTTAAAAGCTCCATTCTATTGTTGGTGGTCTTTCTATAACCTTGTGAAAGTTCTTTTTGGTGCTTTCCTGAAATTAGAACTGCCCCATAACCTCCATTTCCGGGATTTCCCTTAGCAGATCCATCTGTATAAATTATAATTTCAGGCACGTTTATTTAAAATATTCAGCGAATATAATAATACCAATTTAACAACAAAGTGACTGATAAGTAAATTAAAATATAGTTTTCTTTTTTGAGGCAAAAATTCTCTTCATAGCCTTAGTTATGGAAATACTTTTTAACGATGAAAAAGGAAAATAGAATTAATTTGCATCGCTTGTTTTGTTGTTAAATTGGTATGAAAAGTATACTGTTAAGTTCAAACTGACTAATTTTGATTAAAGACATTAACGCATGAAATTCAATATTCTTCAACTTGAAAAAACAAGTTACCAAGATGCATTAATGTTACAGGAGAATTTGTTTAACGCTCAGTTGGAAAAGCTTACAAACAACGAAACAATTTCAAATACTTTAATTATTCTACAACATAATCCCGTTTACACACTTGGAAAATCAGGGGATATAATAAACTTAAAAGTGCCTATTGAAGATACCGATGCTGAATTCCATAGAACAAGCCGAGGTGGAGACATTACCTATCATGGCCCAGGACAATTGACCATCTACCCTATTTTTGAACTGAAAACATTTAACATAGGCGTTCGTAAATATGTCGAAATGCTCGAGCAATGTGTTATTGATTGTATCGAGAAATATGGTCTATCAGGAAAAAGAGTTGATGGGGCAAGCGGAGTTTGGATAGACGCTGGCTCTTCAAATGAACGGAAAATATGTGCCGTGGGAATTAAGCTAAGCCGTGGAATAAGCATGCACGGAATAGCCTTTAATGTAAAAACTGATCTTAGCTACTTTGATAATATAGTTCCTTGTGGCTTAGACAATAAAGGGGTGACCTCTCTAGAAGCAGAGGTTGGTAAAAATTTAAGCCTCCAAGAGGTACAAAAGAGCCTATTGAAAGAGTTTGAGGAAAAATTCAAATAAAGTGATCTTCCTGTATTATTCCACCGTAACTGACTTTGCTAAATTTCTTGGCTGATCAACGTCACAATCCCTCATAACAGCAATATGATAAGACAATAGTTGTAAAGGTATTACAGAAATAAGTGGATCTAAAAACTCAGCTGTTTCAGGAATTTCAATGACATAATCAGCCATTTCCTTTACCACAGTATCCCCTTCGGTAACAATTGCGATTATTCTTCCATTCCGCGCTTTTACTTCTTGAATATTGCTAACTACTTTTTGATAAGTTCCTTTGCGCGTTGCGATTGCAACAACAGGCATGTTTTCATCAATCAACGCTATTGGACCATGTTTCATTTCAGCAGCAGGATAACCTTCTGCATGTATGTATGAGATTTCTTTCAATTTCAATGCTCCCTCTAATGCTACAGGGAAGTTGTACCCTCTTCCTAAGTATAAAAAATTTTGAGCATCTTTAAAAATAGCAGCAATCTCCTTTATCTGATCATTGGACTTCAATACTTTTTCGACTAATACCGGAATATTATTCAACTGGTTCGTTAGCTCCCTATATCTAGTCTTGTTGATACTCCCTTTTTTATTGGCTAAAGTCAAAGCCATTAAAGCCAAAATGGTTATTTGAGCAGTAAATGCTTTAGTTGAAGCAACACCAATTTCTGGACCCGCATGGGTGTAAGAACCTGCATCAGTTGCACGTGCAATAGAAGAGCCCACAACGTTGCAAATTCCATATATTGTTGCTCCTTTTTGTTTGGCTAATTCCAAAGCCGCTAAAGTATCCGCAGTCTCACCAGACTGGCTAATTGCTATAACTATATCAGATTCGTGAATAATTGGATTTCTATACCTAAACTCAGAAGCATATTCCACCTCAACAGGGATCCGAGCCAAATCTTCAATCATATACTCTCCTACTAAAGCAGAATGCCAAGAAGTTCCACAGGCTACAAATGTGATTCTGCTGGCATTTAAGAATTTTGATTCAAATTCTTCAATACCACCCAATGTTACCTTTCCTGAATTGAGATTTAAACGGCCGAGCATGCTTGCTCGAATAGATTGAGGCTGCTCATATATTTCTTTGAGCATAAAATGCTCATATCCGCCTTTCTCAATTGCCTCAAGATTCAATTCTAATTCTTGGATATAAGGAGTAATTGCTTGATTTTTAATTGTATTTATTTTGACTTCTGAGCCCATCTCCATAACTGCCACTTGCTCGTCATCTAAATAGATAACATTCTTTGTGTATTCAATTATTGGAGTAGCATCAGAAGCTACAAAAAACTCATTCTCTCCAATTCCAATTACCAATGGGCTACTATTCTTAGCAGCAATCAACCTGTTGGGATTATTTTTATCTAAAATTACAATTGCATAAGCCCCAACAACTTCATTTAAAGCAATTCTAACCGCTGCTTCTAAATCAACATTTTCGTTCTTACAGATGTCTTCAATCAAGTGAATTAATACCTCTGTATCAGTTTCACTTTTAAATTCATGCCCTCTTTTAATCAATTCCTTTTTTAGCGAATCATAATTTTCTATAATTCCATTATGAATAATAGCTAATTCTTGATTTCCAGAAGTATGAGGGTGAGCATTTTGGTCATTTGGAGCGCCATGGGTAGCCCATCTGGTATGTCCAATTCCAATTTTTGAACTTGTATCTTGAGTCTTAGCAAATGATTCTAAATTGCTAACCTTCCCTTGTTTTTTATAAAGATTAATATCTCCATTTAGCAAAGCAACGCCTGCGCTATCATACCCTCTATATTCTAGTCTTTTTAGACCTTTTAAAATAATTGGATACGCCTCTTGCTCTCCCAAATAAGCAACAATTCCACACATAAGTTATTGAGTATTTGAATAGTATAAATTTAAAGTAATTTTTCTGCCCTGATTGCCTTGGTTTAAAATTACTACTCTCTCAGCTTTTACTGCACTTCCAGTAACTAGTAATGTCAGTCCATTTTCATTTTCAAGACCGTTTATAAATCCTTGTATATATCTAGCTATATTAAACTTGTAATCATTAGTCTTCTCATTATATTCTCCTCCAAAATAATCCTGATCTTCAAAAAAATCTGGAATAAATTGAAGTCTTCCACTTGCATCTCTCGAAGCTAATATCATTGATTTTGCTAGACCAAACTGAGCATAACTCCCTGAAGTAAAGGCAGGAATAACCAATTCTGCTTTATTTATAATGATGTTTTTATTTTCAAATTGTTGTTTAAGTTCTGGGAAGGTAATAACTGTTTCAACTCCGGCCATTGCTTGGGTATAAGAGTAAATAGAATCATTCTTTCCATCAATTAAATTTGACTGAACTGCAGAAATGCTATAGTCATGCTTAAATGTATTGAATCGAACACTTGAGGAGTTAATTGGAAAATCAGCAAGTTTTTTTGTCGAATCTCCTTGCGGATTAACAGCGGTGTAAAAAATGCTCATTTTTGTTTGTGAGGCAGTTAATGCAAAATATAAAATTGTCTTT
>CAYPJC010000183.1:0-5050 GCA_964410855.1 uncultured Flavobacteriales bacterium
AACAGTAGTTGATACCTTGCCTCCTACGATAATTACTAGAGATGATACCGTATATCTTGATGCCTTAGGTAATGGAATTATAACTATTGCTGATATAGACAATGGAAGCTCTGATAATTGTTCCATTTTAAATAGAAGCCTAGATTCAACAAACTTTAACTGCTCAAATATTGGGATTAATCAAGTGTTCTTAAGAGTGGAAGACGTCAATGGGAACATTGACTCAGCAAGTTCGAATGTAACAGTGATTGATTCAATTGCTCCTACTGTTATAACACAAAACATAAGCGTTTATCTAGATAATAGTGGCTTAGCAACCATCGATACTAACGACATCGATAATGGAAGTGCAGACAACTGCTCCGTTTTGAGTAGAAGCTTGGATTCAACCAATTTTGATTGTAACGATCTTGGGATAAATAATGTTTCTTTAAAAGTATTTGATTTTAATGGGAATGTTGATTCTGCGGTTGCTGTAGTTACTGTTTTTGACACAATTAGACCTCAGGCACAAACTCAAAATACAACGATTTATTTGGATAACACTGGCTTGGCTGTAATAAGTGTGAATGACATTGATAATGGCAGTTTTGATAACTGTACGATTGCTTCAAGAACGTTGGACTCAACGAATTTTGATTGCAATGAATTAGGCTCCAATATCGTCCAATTAGTTATAGTAGATCTGAGCGGAAATAGGGATTCGTTGAATGCAACTGTAGACGTATTAGATACCCTTAAGCCAACAATTAGCAACTGTCCGCTTAATATTACTATTGGAACTGACCCAAGCGCCTGTACAGCATTGGTTAGTTGGATGCTACCAACAGCTTCAGATAATTGTACGATAGATTCATTAGTAAGTAATTTTGATCCGGGTGATACTTTCCCTCTAGGAACAACAATTGTTACTTATATAGCATATGATCCTTCATTAGGAACAGATACTTGTTCGTTTACTATTACTGTAGCTGATTTAGAAGCTCCAATAATTAGCAATGTTCCAGCAAACATCAATGTTAATAACGAGAATGATAGTTGTTCTGCATTTATCAATTGGACAGCACCTCTGGCAGCAGACAACTGTTTATTAGATTCAATTGTAAGTAATTTTTCTCCAGGCAGCAGATTCCCAGTTGGGACAACTGTAGTGGAATATATTGCATATGATGCGTCTTTAAATACTGATACAGTAGAATTTGTAGTTACTGTTGTTGATGTTCAACTTCCGACTATTGCTTGTACTTCTGACACTGCGATTTGTTCATCAATATTTACTTTCACCGCTCCAACAGGGTTAGATAATTGTGGAGTTGCTAGTATTATACAAGTTGAAGGAATTGCCTCAGGGAATACATATCCTGTAGGAATAACTACCAATAAATTTCTCATAACAGATTTAAATGGGAATGTAGATTCATGTAGTTTTATCGTGACGAGGATTGATGAACCTACAAATCCAGATGCAGGAAATGATACAACAATTTGCTCTAGTACAATTACATTAAATGGAAATACACCTACGGTTGGGAATGGGTCATGGAGCTCAACTAATCCGAGCCTTATTTTTGATAATAATTCAAGCCCAATAGTTAATGTCTCTAATCTGAGTCGTGGAAATAATCAAATTATTTGGACAATTTCAAATGGAATATGCGTTCCTAAAGGCGATACTTTGACAATCAACTATGAAGATGATCCCACTATTGCTTTAGCTGGACCAGATCAGATTTTATGTGAAGAGTTTGAAACTAACTTATCAGCAAATGCAGCAATAGTTGGAAATGGAAATTGGTCGGTGATTATTGGTAATTCAACACTTTCATCCGCAACGGATCCACAAACTTTGGTAAGCAATCTTGATATTGGCATCAATCAGCTAGTTTGGACGATAACTAGCGGTGGGTGTTTGCCAAGCAGAGATACTGCGAGTGTTTTAGTTTCTAATAATCCATCTGCAGACGCAGGACCTGACCAGACTATATTTACTTCAGACGGAGTAACATTAAATGTCGTTTCAGATTCAAGTGGGAATGTTGGAACAACCTACCAATGGCAACCTTCAAGCTTATTAGTAGATCCAATGAACTCTTCTACTGCTTCAAATAATGGCTTAAACACAACTACTGAGTTTATTGTTACCGTTACATCCTCACTGGGTTGTGAAGGATCAGATAGTATTTTGGTAACAGTAAATGGCAACTTTATTTTTCCTACGGCATTTACTCCTAATAACGATGGATTTAATGACACTTGGGAGATTAAAAATTTAGACAGTGACCTTATCTCAAGTTATAAAGTTTCAGTATTTAATAATATGGGAGCTGAATTATTTTCAACATCTAATTATACGCCGTGGGATGGCAAGTACAATGGAGAGGATTTAGCTGTGGGGTCTTATTATTTTGTTTTAGAAATAACAAGAACTGATGGGACAAAAGATATAAATACAGGTGCAGTATCAATACTAAAATAGGAATATGAAAGTGATTCTGTTTAGGAAAAATAAGACACTATGATAGTAAGACTACTTTCTTTGATTTTTTTAATCTTTGTGGTAAAACCAGTTTTTTCTCAAACCGCTGGGCAGTATACTATGTGGTTTCAAAACCACTATCTTGTAAATCCAGCTGCAGCAGGAAATAAAAATTATACTGATGTTTCTTTAGGCTATAGAAAGCAATGGGCGGGAGTTAAAAACTCTCCTCAAACTATATACGCAACTGGGCATTCAGTGCTTAACAGGCCAAAAACTCATCAACGTTCGGCTTTACGTTTAAGTAATACTAAAAATGGGGTTTACAGGAAACAGAAGGATTTTAGTAAACCAATGATTAAGCATGCTTTAGGGGGGACTTTAAATTCCATCGATCAAGGCGCATTTAAAAGAACAGAAGCGCTTGTTTCATATGCATTTCATTTGCCAATACAAAGAGACTTATCTCTTTCATTTGGCTTAAGTGGAGGCCTAAATAGTTTTGGATTTGACGAAAGCATAGCAACTGTACTTGATGAAAGAGATCCAGTATACCAAGCCTATGTCGCTGGGGAGAATAGCAATCAACTAAATATTAATGCAGGTATTTACCTTTATTCTGACTTGTTTTTTGTTGGATTTTCTTCCAATCAATTGCTTCAAAACGATTTACAAATTGCCGATATCAAAACAACAGCCGCTCAAAGCAACTTGAAAATGCAACACATTTTAATTGGAGGGTATAATTTTGATTTAACAAATGATTTTAGATTAAGCCCAAATGTTCTTTTTAGGGCAACACAATCAAATCCATTAACATACGAATTTGGGGCAAACCTTTCTTATCAGCAGTTTATTAATGGGGGCTTAAGCTATAGAAGCGATGATGCAATCTCTATTCAATTCGGAATACAAGCCAATCACTTTTTAAAGTTTGGTTATGCGTATGATTACACGCTTTCTGAATTAAGTGCTGTTGCAAGTGGGAGTCATGAAGTTTATATAGGGCTAACATTATTTTAGAACGAAAATATTTAATGAAGATTAAACTATATAGCATATTTCTAATTTTAGCATTCTTTGCAACGGATGTTAAAGCGCAACTTGTTTTGCCGGATTTTGAAGTGCCTATAAAGTTAGACTCCTTAAGTGATCATGCAGAAGAATCAATGCCTGTTCCTTTTTTAGATGGTAATAGCATCTATTTTGTTAGGACATATATTGATGGCAACTTAAAACAAAGAAGCTTAGGGCAAGAAGTTTGGACCTCGGATAAAATAGATGGTGTTTGGCAAAAGCCAAGTGATGACTTAAAAGCCATTAATGATTGGGGAAATAATGCAGTAGTTGGAGTTTCAGAAAATGGTGAAAGAGCATATGTATTCAACTCTATTCAAAGCAGAAAAAAATTAGCAAGAGGATTAGCGTTTATTGAAAAGGACAAAGAGGGAATATGGTCAGATCATAAAAAAGTTGAAGTGGAAGGCCTAACGGTTGGTGAAGGATATTATTCATTTTATGTAAATCCGACGGAAGATGTATTAATGATTAGTATGGCACCAAACGATACAACTTTAGACGAAGACTTATTTGTTAGCTTGAAGCAAGAAGAGGGTAATTGGGGAAAGGTAATTCATTTAGGAGACGTAGTAAATACTAAGAATTATGAGGTAAGCCCTTTTATAGCAGAAGACAAAAAATCATTATACTTTTCTAGTAATGGGCATGGGGGTTTTGGAGCTTCAGATATTTTTGTTAGTTATAGATTAGATGATAGCTGGACCAATTGGACTGAACCACAGAATTTAGGTAGTACTATAAACTCGGTTGGGTTTGATGCCTATTTTATAATAACGAATAAAAAAGAAGTTTTCTTCACGAGTAATCGTGATCAGCAATTTAGCGACATTTTCTATACAACCATCACACAGCAATTGGCCTATAATTCTGAAAACTTAAATGAGGAAGAGGCAAGCGATGATGTTCCAAAGATGGAAAAACTTGTTGTTGGGGAATTTACCTTAAAAGGAATACCAGTTGAAAATGTGGAATTGGAAATAGTAGATGAATTAGGGTTTGTGGTTGATGAAGTTACTACAGATTCTGATGGGCAATTTAGCTATACAAAACTAGACCCTGAGAAAGTTTATGTTGTAAGAATTGCTGAAGATGATAAATCAGTTTTTGGCGGAGGGCAGGTTTATTTTGTAGATACCGAGGGGAAAAAAACGGGTAAATTCGTTAAAACTGACCAAGGTGATTTCGCTGAGTCTGGAGAAAGCACTGCTAAAGAAAAAGTTCGAGGGGTATATAATTACAAAAAGTTGCCTGTTGCTAGAGCATCTTTAATAGTGATTGATGAAAGTGGATACCCAATGGAGACCATCTATACAGATGAAAGTGGAAAATTTAATTATGAGGTTCTCGATTCTACAGAGCTTTATTCCATAATACCACTAGAAACTGATGATAAAAACATTGAAGAAATTGACTTATACCTAGCAGATGATCAGGGCGAGAGGTTAAAAACTATCCCAATAACCGTCGCAGTATTGGCTCTAAGACCTTTAAAAG
>CAYPJC010000184.1:0-5029 GCA_964410855.1 uncultured Flavobacteriales bacterium
GCTTCATTCAATCGTTCTGCACGAGTAATACATTCAAAAGGAATTTTTAATTTCCCGTGCCTTCATTTCTTCAGAGAAGGCAGCTAACCACTTATGGCTTATAGTAAAAACATCATCAACAAACCAAAGTGCATCTGAAGCATACTCTTGAATAAGGTGCTCAATTTCATCTACAACTATTTTAGGGCTTCTTCTTCGGTAGCTTTGACCATATACAGCGGTGCTGCACCATTCACAAGTGTATGGACAACCTCTCTGGGTTGAAATATTCAAAGTGCCTTGCCCATGATGCTTTTTCCAAGTGTCTAGGTATTTAGATAAATCAATTTTCTTTCGATTGGGCAAAGGAATTTCATCAACAGCTTTAATCTTGGTTCGTACATCGTTTTTAATAAACTCTCCCCTTTCATTTTTATAACACAAGCCGTCTACTAAAGAGTAATCCTTTTCCCCTTGGTGCTGCTCACAGAATGCCAACATGCTTTCTTCTCCTTCCCCAATAACTAAAAAGTCTGCTCCGTGCTTTAAATAATTTTCCCAATTAAAAGTTAGATCAGGCCCTCCCATTAATATTTTAGTATTTAACAAACGTGATTCCGACTTAATTCTTTTGACTAAGTGCAAAATTTTAACCTTGGTCATTAAATTAGCATAAATGGCAATAACGTCTGGCTTAACTGCCAATATGTTTTCATACCAATCCTCTTCGCTTGAAAAGGTAGAATCAAAAACATCGTGATTAACTCCTTGCTTTTCAAGATAAGCTGAGACATAAAGCAAGCCCAATGGTGGATAAGGTCGCATGATGACTTTTTCCGTCTCGTCCTCATTTAAAAAATACCCATGAGTTAATATTAGCTTCATTTTCTTTCTGCAACAATAATAAAATGATCAGACCAATTTGCTAAAAATGAATGGTTCGCGAAAAGCTTTTCGAAGTTATTTAAAATATGTAATAGCCATTTTCTTTTCTTAAAAAAGGGTTCCAAATAAGAAGGTGGCAAAAAGAAGGCGATTGGCTTTGCAAATTTTATCTCATAATCCTTTTGGAGCTTTTTCCTTATTTCTTTTGGCGAATAGTAATATGTTGGAACTTGCTCCCCTTCAACTTCAACCATCACTGCTTCATTCGTATTTCTTCTGCCAATTTGAGACCATTTTCCTTTGAAAAACAAATAAACTGATTCCCAAAAGCAGTTCTTAGGCATAATGACCCAGGTAATTTGATCGTTACTTTTTTGTTTTCTGCTAATATTTTCTATAAAATTATCTAATTCAGAAGTGCTTAAACAATTTAATCCTCCAAAATTTGAAAACAAGAAATCAGTCTGCTCAATTTTATTATCCGATCCAATTTCTTGGAAGCCAAGTCGATAAAAATCTATTTCACGGCTCCTACTTTTTTTACATATTTCAATCATCTTTGAAGAGCCATCAGTTGCAATTACTTGAAGCCCTTTCTTGTAAAACGTTTCAGCATCAAAGCCAGTGCCACAATTAAGCTCAAAAACCTTTCTTCTATTTTTAAATAAGTTTGTTTGATTTAAGAAAAAATAAACACGCTCCCGCTGTAATTTGCCAATGTTGGACAAAGTAAAAGTCGCGTCGTATGAAGCTGCAGCTTCATTAAATATTTCGGTATTTGAATTTTTCAATATTTCATGCTATTGGGTAACGATAAATGAACTATTTAAAGCTAAAATACGCTATTTATATAGCAGTCTACGGTTCTTTTTATAAGGAACAGTTCTGAATCTACAACAGGTATTTCTGAGTTTAAATAATTGTTTAACAATTTAAAAGCCTCTTCGTTCGATTTAAATGTTTGGATAGAATCAATTTCATGAGCTATGCCAACAGCTGTCGAAAATACAGCAGCATTTGAGCTTAAAGCTTCTACCAACACCATCCCAAATGACTCAAAGCTAGAGCAATGTAGAAACGTTTTTGATTGGCTCATTTTTCTCAAAACATCTGCACGGTCTAATTCTCCAATTAGTTTAACATGGTCTTGCAGCCCCAATTTGTTAATCTTTTCATTCAAAAAATTAAGTTCGGTTCCCTTACCGATAATCTCCGAATAAATTGATGGATTCATCTTTTTAAGTAAAAGAATGATATCGATAAATCGATCAAATGCTTTCAATGTTATCAAATTCCCAACACCTAGTATATCAATTGTTCTAGGAAATTTTTCAAAACTCGGATATTCAATTCCCCAAGGAATAATTTCATTTAACTCAGCCGACGCGTTCTGCTTAAAAAGTTTAGCTTGGAACTTAGAAAGAGCAATAATCTTTATATTTCCTTTTATTCTTTTGAGGAATCTATTCCCTTTTTTTACCTCTTGACCCATTAATGTGCAAGAAATAGGAACATTTAATTTTCGAGAAATCTTTTGCCCTAGCCAAGCGCACTCGCCAAACCAAAAACTATGAATAAAATCAATTTTTCGATTTTTATTTATAGAAACTGAAAGCCTAGCTGCTTTAATAAAAAGCAGAATTCGCCTTAATCCTTTAAGGTTTTTGCCGCCAAGGCTATAGACCTTAACCCCTTTCCATTCATATTCAGAAGAATTAAAAGGATAATGGAAACTGATTATTGTAATGGCATAAAGGTTTCGTTTATTGAGCTCTTCAATAAAAAGTTGAATAGCTGGTATGCATGGAGTGTCAGCTTCATCCTTTGCGAAGCCTGGGGTTAAGAATAGGATGTGCTTTTTATTCATTGATCCGGTATAAATTCCATCCTTGACCCAATTCTTCGACTAATATAAGTCGGTCTTTCACTCTGTTCCAGTTTATCATTGGATTCTTGCCTGAGAATTGAGAAGAAATTTTTGCTTCATTGAAAAGGACTAAAGCATTCTTCTCAAATGCTAAATACTCCTCTATCCATAAACTTTTATAACTAAAATTAAGACCTCGCTGCTGCAAAGCTATATCAACATCGAAACTATATAATGTTTGGTTTTGATAGGGCTCAAGATGCTCTGCAAGATTTCTTTCCAATTTATTTAATTGGTATGTTGGCGACATTGCTCGAATAAATAAAAGTAATTGAATGGCAACCAAAAAAATTAGGGTTGGCTTTTTCCACCTATCTAATTTTTTCATGAAAGAGTCAAAAAATGGAAACGCAAATAGTGCAAATAATGGATAGGCGATTGTTGCGTAACGACTACTTTGATAGGTAATTCCTGAAATGAAAATAGTATAAAAAATAATACTCAATCCAAACGCTAAAGGAAATCGTTTTAATGCTTTTTTGAATTGCTTATAATAAAGAGCCACACAAATTCCGATTAAAAAGAAAAATCCTGGATAGAAATAAATGCCTGAATAATAAATAATATTAGGGAAGAGGTAGGATTCATTCGGTATTTGGAGTGCGACTTCAGTAACAAACTGATTTCGAAATAAATTTAAAATTTCCCAATTATTTATAAAGTGGTGTTCGGTAAAATCACTCCCATTTCCTTCTAGATAAAGATGAACCCAAAATAGAAAACATGGGATTATTAAGACCAGAATTTGTGACCATTTAGAGCTTTTAATCCATAGAATAGCTACCCAGATTACAATTGGAATAAGCGGTATAATTACAGCGTAGCGAGTGAAAGCGCCATAAGATACTAATAAACAAGCCCACAGTATTGAATAATTGGAACTCTTTTTAGAATATTTTAAGGCAAAAAATGAAGCTCCCAATAAACATGAAATTGCCAAAGAATCAGACATTACAATTACACCAAGCCTCAATAAGTATGGGGCAAGTAAAAAAGAAACTATGCCAAAGCTATAAACATTCTGTGATTTAACATGAAGTAATTTTAGGATGTTTATTAGAAAATAAAAAGAAGCATAGAAGCAAATCAGACTAACTATTTGTGCTGCAAAGTAAGTTGGTAATATAAATGACAAAAAAGCCACAAAAAGCACATAGCCTTTAGGCCAAAATAGGTCACCAGGATATTCACCCCCTAATAAAAAAGATTTAAGTCGCTCTATATACCTTATGTATTCATAACTGTCTTGTCCATACAAACCATCAAAACCTAAAAAGGTTAATATGAGCAAAACCACAATTGGTATTGTGATTAATGTTAAAAGCAAACAGTTTCTCTTCATTAATCTCAAAACAAACCTTTTTTTATACAAATAAAGGTAATCTTTAAGCAATCATTGTTTACTGATAATTATTAGAAAACTTGTTTTCAATATTTATAAATTCGACTACCTTAAGCCTTTCATTGAGAGATTGATACCCTCCGAATTCAACAATTAATAATCTTAGTCCCCAGGATTAAAAGCAAAGCCGAACAATTAATGCGATTGATCCTTGAGAATACAATAACGCATGTTAATGATTCAATTGTTTTGGTGAAAAAAAAGAACTTATTAAAAAAATACACCTGTGACCTCTTGGTAGAACTAGGTTACGAAAAAAATAATAGTTGGCAATTTAAATTTAAAACGAACTTGATAACTCGTTTTCCGATTCAATTTTAGATGTGAATTTCTTGAATCATATATAAAATTTATATTTGCCGAATAAGTAACTCGTATGGCAAATAATAATATAGAAGAAGAAGTAACAATTACTCCAATAATAAAAGATTTAGAAAGGCTTTTCAACCGCTTGTTACAGTTTATATTTTCTATATTTTCTATTCTATTTAAAGGTCTAGCAGCAATATTGAAATTCTGTTTAAGACATATTCTATTCTTATTTATCTTTTCTGTGATTGGACTCATATTGGGATATTACAGTACCACTTTAGTTGAACCAACCTATAGTTCTGATTTAATTTTAGAATTAAATATTGATGCGAGTAGTCAACTAACTGCTGATGTTAATTATTTCAATTCTTTGATTGAAAATGATCAAGTTGAGTCTTTATCAAAAATTTTACAAATTAGCGAACTAGAGGCTAAATCTTTAAAAGAAATGTCCATTTCAGGTTCTTCATCATATACTGATAAGGTGAGTACAATTAGCAGCTTTTACAAAAAGTTAGACACCA
>CAYPJC010000185.1:0-4930 GCA_964410855.1 uncultured Flavobacteriales bacterium
GATAAAATATTTTGGAGTTTTGATGGGATAAGTTGGCACTTTCCCTCTAATGGCATTCTTGATGGAAGCCTAATGATGCGCCCTATATTTAGAAAGACAGCCATTGGGGTAGGTCTATCTGATAAATTTTTTAATAAATCAACGGTTAAAGTATATCCAAATCCCACAAAAGGCACTATTTTTATAGAGCAGGGTGCTGAAACAAATATAAAAGAATTGTTGATTTTAGACATCACCGGAAAACTAATCTTACAACAAAAGTTTCAGAATAGATTGGAATTAAATCAACTATCACCTGGTATCTATTTTCTAAGATTAACAACTGTTGACAATCAGTTAATTGTAAAAAAGATTATTATATCTCCTTAAATATGACTGATAATGAGCCACAAATTGCAGAAGATGATGACTTATTTGAGCATCATAAAATAATTGCTGACAAAGGCCAAAGTTTTTTAAGAATAGATAAGTTCTTAAGTGATCGACTACCTAATTCTTCTCGTAATAAAATTCAACAGACTGCTTTAGATGGAAACATTGTAGTGAATGGGGAGTCAGTAAAAGCCAATTACAAAGTAAAACCATTGGATGAAATATCTATTGTTTTACCATATCCGCCAAGAGAAACTGAGTTATTGCCTGAAAATATTCCTTTGGATATTTTATTTGAAGACGACACATTATTAGTATTGAATAAACCTTCAGAAATGGTTGTGCATCCCGGTTATGGAAATTACTCAGGCACCTTAGTAAATGCCTTAGTTTACCATTTCCAAAATTTACCAGAGGCCAAAGGAAATGAAGGAAGACCCGGTTTAGTGCATCGCTTAGATAAGAATACAACAGGTATAATGGTTGTTGCAAAAACGGAATATGCCTTAAGCCATTTAGCAAAGCAATTTTTTGATAGAACATCTGATAGACGATATCAAGCTTTAGTTTGGGGAGATTTAAAAGAAGATCAAGGGAAAATTGAAGGAAATATATGGCGATCTCATAAGAATAGAAAGGTAATGGATGTTTTTCCGGAAGGAGAAATAGGAAAAACTGCCGTCACAAATTATAAAGTGCTTAGACGCTTTGGCTACGTGACTCTTGTAGAGTATAAACTGGAAACTGGCAGAACACATCAAATTAGGATTCATAGTAAATATATAGGACATCCTTTATTTAATGATTCTGATTATGGAGGTAATAGAATTCTAAAAGGCACCACTTTTACGAAGTACAAACAATTTATTGAGAATTGCTTTCAGCTTCTTCCACGACAAGCTCTTCATGCTAAAACCTTAGCATTCACTCATCCTAAAACAAAAAAATGGATGGAGTTTAATTCAGATTTACCAGATGATATGGTAGCTGTTCTAGATAAGTGGGAAACGTATGTCAGTACAAGACATGACTAATTTCATTTAAGATATATGGCTTCAAACTTTGCCAAGGGAGCTCTTTTACCAACAATTAATTGCATATGCTCAGCGTCAACCATTATAAATTGGCGACTCATAGTTAATGCTTCGACTAAATTATCATCGAAGTGTTCATAGCTACACTCTCTTTCAGTCATAGCGATATTTGAAAAGGTAATTCCATTTTTTCGAATTATTGAAAACCCACCAAACATTGAGTTACATCCACCAGTTCCTGAAAATTTTCCACCAGAGCGAAGAATTAAATGAGGCTCACTTTTTATATTTTCAGACTCATTTACTTTCTGTCCCATAATTTCAACCGGTTTCCAATATTTATTTACGATTGGCGATTGTGATTTTACAAGTAAATAGTCTTCTTCTAAATTCCCTTCAATTTTATTGCCTTTTAAATCCAAAAGTCTAAGTTGGTTTTCTTCTACTTTGTAAGTTTTACTAACATCATTTAAATCAATTATTGAAATTGAACCGCCCTCTTCTAGCCATGTGAATGAGCCTTTTTGATATTGAACCTTAGTAGATTTACCCAAGTAAATGAAGGATTTTTCGAAAGTATAGTTTTCGTTTAGAGTAAGAGTAGTTTGAATTCCCATGCAGTCAGCACAAGGTAAAATACCACTATAAGTGCCCATCCAATCTAAACTATTTTTGCTATTGTGTAGCAGATCTATCACACCAGTTTCCTCTTGCATTCCCTCTAAACTATTCACGGAGGACTGCTGAGACTTACACGCGAGTAAAAAAATAAGAATTAAGAATGGGAAATAGGTTTTCAAAAGGAGGTAATTAAATTTGCACATAGCTGTTTGAATATACAATATGCAATTTAATACATTTACATTTCAAAATAGATAACATGAAACAAATTATTCCTTTCTTTTTAATTGCCCTATCAATCTCTTGCACCTCCTCGGTAAATAATGTATCTGAGGATAAAGGCGATAGTCTAGATACTCTCCATTCAATTACTATATCAGAATCTGAAAAGTTGCTCGGTAAATATGTGTCAGTTAAATTGACTACGGATGTTACTAAACTCAATGATGCGCAAAAGAAAATGATTCCATTATTGATTGAAGCTGCTCAAATTATGGATGAAATATTTTGGTTGCAGGCTTATGGTGAAAAGAACGCGCTATTAGACTCAATAAACGATAAGAACCTTAGGAATTATGCAGAAATTAATTATGGCCCATGGGATCGTTTAAATGGTAATAAACCATTTGTTGAAGGGTTTCAGGAAAAGCCTAAAGGTGCTAATTTTTACCCTTCAGATATGACAAAGGAAGTGTTTGAAGAAGCTGATATTGATGACAAAACATCTTTATACACACTATTACGAAGAGACGAAGAAGGCGATTTAATAGCGGTTTCTTATCATGTAGAGTATGCTGAAGAATTAAAAAGAGCTTCTAGTTTATTACTTAGTGCTGCTGAATTAGCAGAAAACAGTTCTCTAAAAAATTACCTAATGCTCAGAGCTGAGGCTCTTTTAACTGACGAATATTATGAAAGTGATATGGCTTGGATGGACATGACCGACAATCAAATTGATATTATTATTGGGCCAATAGAAAATTATGAGGACCAACTATTTGGTTACAAAGCGGCTAATGAAGCTTATGTATTAGTTAAGGATATGGAGTGGAGCGAACGATTAGCAAAATACTCTAGTATGTTGCCAGAACTTCAAAAGAATTTACCTGTTGAGGCGGTTTATAAGAAGGAACAACCAGGGACAGATTCTCAATTAGCGGCATTTGATGTAATTTTTTATGCTGGAGATTGCAATGCTGGCAGTAAAACAATTGCTGTGAACTTGCCTAATGATGAAGAAATTCAATTGAAAAAGGGTACAAGAAGATCTCAACTTAAGAATGCAATGAGGGCTAAGTTTGATAAAATATTAATGCCAATTGCAGGTGAATTGATCGATTCTACCCAAAGACAGTACATCACTTTTGATGCTTTCTTTGCGAACACCATGTTTCATGAAGTAGCTCATGGATTAGGAATAAAAAATACTATTGATGGAAAAGGTACAGTTCGAGAATCTTTAAAAGAGCATGCATCTGCATTGGAAGAAGGTAAGGCAGATATTCTAGGTCTTTATATGATTACTCAATTGCATGCGAAAGGAGAAATTGAAGGTGATTTAAAAGAATACTTTACCACTTTTATGGCCAGTATATTTAGATCGGTAAGATTTGGAACATCTTCTGCACATGGGAAGGCAAATATGATTCGATTTAATTTTTTCAAAGAAAGAGGTGTTCTTCAAAGAAGTGAAGAGGGAATTTATACTATTGATTACGATCAAATGATAGAAGCAATGAATGAGCTTTCTGAGCTAATTATTAGCTTACAAGGAGATGGTAATTACGAAGCAGTTGCAAGCTTAGTAGAAAATAAAGCTAAGATTGGAAAAGATTTGCAAACAGATTTAGATCGCTTGTCTGAATTAGGAATACCTGTTGATGTTGTCTTTGAACAGGGCGTTGAAGTTTTGGGATTGTAATAATGAATTGGAGAAATGTAGAGGCTTACACCTATGGCTTTAACGGTCAAGAACGGGATGATGAAGTTAGTGGAAGTGGGAACCATTATAGTTTCAGTAGTTATGGATATGACCCAAGACTTAGTAGAAGATGGAGAACAGACCCTAAAGCTGCGATGCTACCACACCTAAGTCCATACCTATATGGTTTAAATAATCCAATCAATGTTATTGACCCTGATGGAGAATTTCCGATACTCATAAATGGTAGAGTTGGTTCTGATTCCGAAAGAGGTAGTTCTACTTATTGGGCTTCATCTGTTTTATCTACAATTACTAAGCAAACGGGATATGCTCAATCGACTTTTAAGTTTGTTGATGGTGACCAAGGTTTTTGGGGAAGTTCAAGAAGGGAAGCAGGTTCAATGCAAGCTAAAGTTGATGCACAAGGTGTTTGGAATCAAATGAAAGAGAGCATAAATAAAGAGGGGCAAATAACTGAGCAATTACAAGTTGTAACACATAGTAGAGGGTCTGCTTATGGTCAAGGATATATGGAGACGATGGCAGCAGAAATAAAAGCTTTAGCTAAAGCAGATAAAATAGGATTTGCTTATGATGAAGGAAGCATTATTGAATATTCTGTAAACCTTGCACCACACCAATCCAACTCAATTAACTATCCTAATTCAGGTGCTAAGAATGTAAATATTAGCCATGTGGGAGACCCTCTTTCAGGCAACGATGCTTCGGGAGATGTAATAAATGTTCATTCAATTCCTGAACAAGATGCTTTTAACCAACATGGAAGCGGCACTTACAATACTGAATTAAATTCTGTTTTAGAAACTCTTGAAAATAACACAGATAAAGGCAATCTCTTAAATGGAGTAAAAACAGATTATCAGAAGTATGATAATAATCGAACAAATGGGGGAATTTCAACTGTAAAAAAGGGAGGTTAAAATGAGAGGAGAAGACGCATTTATGTATGGAAGCTCGT
>CAYPJC010000186.1:0-4904 GCA_964410855.1 uncultured Flavobacteriales bacterium
CACAAGAATTCATATGGAGGAAGACTCTGGGAAAAGCATTCATGACCTTGACCCTTACAATACTTTAATTGATTTAAATAGGGCTGGAGTTCCTCTTCTCGAAATTGTTTCGGAGCCTGAAATTAGAAGTCCCCAAGAAGCTTATGATTACCTAACTGAAGTTAGAAAGCTAGTTCGTTACCTAGAAATATGTGATGGCAATATGGAAGAGGGGAGCATGCGTTGCGATGCCAATGTTTCAGTAAGACTAAGAGGGGCATCCGAATTTGGAGAAAGAACTGAGACGAAAAACTTGAATTCAATTCGAAATGTATTCAGGGCAATTGAATACGAGGCTAAGAGACAAGTTGAGATTATAGAATCAGGTGGAAAAATTGCAATGGAAACGATGGGTTTTGATGCAGTAAATGGTACTACACATACTCTTAGGAGTAAAGAACTTGCACATGATTATCGTTATTTCCCTGAGCCTGATTTGCAAGCAGTTTTTGTCGATGAAGAATATATTTCTAGAGTAAAAAATGATTTACCACCGCTTCCAAACGAATTAATCAGAAAATATCAAAAAGAGTTAGGCTTGTCTCAATACGATGCTGAAGTACTGACTGAAGAAAAGTATTTCGCGTTGTATTATGAAAAAGTTATAGAGAATACATCAAACTATAAATCAGCAGCAAACTGGATGATGGGTGCAATAAAATCCTATTTAAATGAGAATGCGATGAGTATTGAAGGTTTTAATGTTAAGCCTGAGAGTATTGCTGAAATTATTGGTCTAATTGATGACAATAAGATTAGTAATTCAATTGCGAATCAAAAAATATTCCCAACACTTATTAAGATGCCAAATGTTTCGCCAACAGAAATTGCTGAACAAAATAATTGGATACAAGAAAGTGATTCAAGTGCAATTGATGAGTATATAAAAGCTGCTATTAAGAAGTATCCTGATAAAGTTGATGCTTATAAAGGAGGTAACAAGAACTTATTAGGTTTATTTATGGGGGAGGTTATGAAAGCAAGTAAAGGCAAAGCCGATCCCAAATTAACAACATCATTATTAAAACAAAAATTAGAAGAATAACATGTTTAAAAATTCAATCATAACTATTTCAATCTCAATAAGTATTCTGTTTATAGCTTGCGGGAGTGAATCTGGAAATAAAAAAGAATCAAATTTAATTGAGGGCCAAATTATTGGCTTGACAACTGATAAATTATTTTTAATTGATTTAATTCAGCCTAAAGCAGGGCCAGTAGATACTGCTTTTGTAGATCAAGAGGGTAATTTTGAATTCGATTATCAACCTGAACAAAAGGGGTTCTATCGAATAACAATAAGTAATGATTACTCATTAATTTTGCCTTTAGCCGCTGGAGATGAGATACGTATAAATGGGCATACTGCTGATTACAACTCTTTTAAGATTGAAGGCACAAAAGATGTTGAGCGTATGGTAGAATTGAATAAGTTCTTAAAACAAAATGTAACAAAGAGCCAGGCTTTAGAGCAAGAGTTTCAGCAGTACAATGGGCCTGATAATCGAGATTCTTTAATAGCAGTATTCAGAGGAAGATATTCGAAGATTGAAGAAAAAAAAGTTATTCACTTAAAGGCATTAATTGATACTGACCCTAATTTGTTTTCAAACTTGGCAGTTATAGAGCAAATGCCAAGAATAGGTGCTGATAACATAGCCTATTATAAAAAAGTTGATGAGGCATTAGCAGCTAGTTATGGTGAGTCTCCTTTTTATAAAAATTTCCATGCTCAAGTTATAGAAATAAGTAGATTTTCTAAAGGCTCAGATGTTCCTGAGATTAACCTTCCTGATCCAGATGGAAATCTTGTTCCTTTATCTTCACTAAGAGGGCAGGTTGTGCTGATTGATTTTTGGGCCTCTTGGTGCAAGCCTTGCAGGCGAGAAAATCCAAATGTAGTTGCAGCTTATCAGAAATATAAGGATAAAGGGTTTACTGTTTATGGTGTTTCTCTTGATCGAACCAAGAATGCTTGGGTAAATGCTATTAGCCAAGATAATTTAACTTGGACTCAAGTAAGTGATTTGAAGTTTTGGCAATCTGAAGCAGCTCAAGCATATGGTGTTTCAAGTATTCCTTTTGCATTGTTAATTGATGAAGAAGGGAAAGTAATAGGAAAAAACTTAAGAGGTCCTGCCTTACATCAAAAACTAGAGGAAGTACTTAACTAAAACTCTTGACAAATTCCAATCAACAAAATGTATATTTTGCTTCGGACTTTCACCTTGGAGCCCCTGATTTTGAATCTAGTCGCAAAAGAGAGAAACAAATTGTAGATTGGCTTAATTATATTCAGCCAACAGCAAAAGAGGTATTTTTAGTTGGAGATCTATTTGATTTTTGGTTTGAATACAAGAAAGCTATCCCTAAAGGTTTTGTGCGCTTGCAAGGAAAAATTGCCGAATTAACTGATTCGGGAATACCTGTAACCGTTTTTACTGGAAATCATGACATGTGGATGTTTGATTATTTACCCAAAGAATTAGGGATCACTTTATGTCACGAGCCAATTAAAAGAGTAATTAATGGTAAAACGTTTTTGATTGGTCATGGTGATGGCTTAGGCCCTGGAGATCATGGATACAAATTCATAAAAAAAGTTTTTTCCAACCGATTGGCACAATGGTTATTTGCTCGTCTGCATCCGAATTTTGGTATTGGGATGGCTGATTTTTGGAGTGGAAAGAGCCGGAATGCGAACAGAGGGGAAGATGAAAAATTTTTAGGAGAAGAAAACGAGTGGTTGGCTATTTACTGCAAGGAGTATCTCAAAAAAGAACACATTGATTATTTTGTTTTCGGTCACCGTCACCTACCTCTAGACTTAACTGTTGGGGAAAATAGTAGATATATAAATTTAGGTGAATGGATTAACTACAACAGTTATGCGGTTCTTGAAGGGGAGGAATTGAGCTTGAAAGAGTGGGATAAGTATGTTATGAATTAGCCGATCTTTTCCACTAAATCACAAAGTCTGTTTGAATATCCTATCTCATTATCATACCATCCAACTATTTTTACCATATTTCCAATCACAGATGTGAGTTGCGAATCAAAAATGCTTGAATGTGTATTGCCAATAATATCGATAGATACTATTGGGTCTTCAGTGTAGGCTAATATTCCTTTAAGTTCGTTTTCTGAAGCTTTTTTAAATGCCGCATTAATCACTTCAATAGTTGCAGGATTTTTTACCACACAAGTAAAATCGGTTAAAGAACCATCAGGCACGGGAACCCTTATACCTGCTCCTCCTAATTTTCCATCTAAATGAGGGAAAATTTTAGTAATTGCTTTAGCAGCGCCAGTTGAAGTGGGGACTATGCTCACTGCGGCAGCTCTTGCTCTGCGTAAATCTCTATGAGGGGAATCATGTAGCTTTTGATCTCCTGTGTATGAATGAATGGTAGTGATATAGCCACTTTCAATTTCACACAAACCATCTAAAATCTTAACAAGTGGTGCCAGAGAATTGGTGGTGCAGGACGCGTTTGAAATGATTTCTTCTGATCCATCCAAAATATTTTCGTTGATGCCTAAAACTACGGTCTTTATGTCCTCATCTTTTGCAGGGGCTGATATAATAACCTTTTTTGCTCCGGCTTTTAAGTGTTTTTCGGCCGATGACCTATCACGAAAAAGGCCTGTAGATTCAATAACAATATCCACATTCAACTTTTTCCAAGGAAGTTTTTCTGGAGACTTTTCTTGATAAAATTGAATCAGTTGTCCATCGATTTCTATTGAATCCTTTTTTGGTGTAACATTACTTTGGAATTGCCCATGAACAGAGTCGTATTTGAATAAGTGAGAAAGAGTTTTAATATCAGCTAGATCGTTTACTGCAACAACTTCTACATTTTCTCTTTCTAGCAAAACCCTTAAAGTCATCCTGCCTATCCTTCCAAAACCATTTATTGCAACTTTAATCATTTTCATTTTTGATTGATGAACAGAAACTAACTCGATAATCTTTAGGTAAAGATAAGTCAATTCAAAACTCAATTTTAATAACGAAAAAAGGCGTTTCGAAAATCGAAACGCCTTTATAATATATAATAAGTTATGATTATGCTCTTGCTTCTGAAGAAACAGTTAAGCTTTTTCTTCCTTTAGATCTTCTTCTTGCCAAAATTTTTCTGCCACTAACAGAAGCCATTCTAGTTCTGAAACCATGCTTGTTTCTTCTCTTTCTCTTTGAAGGTTGGTATGTTCTTTTCATCTCTTCTTAATTTTGACCCAGACACTGTCTGTTTAAACGGAGGACAAAAGTAGTAATTTTTAAAGATTTAGCAATTTAATTATCAATTATTTTTTCTTCAGCGAAGCAGGCTTAATGACTACTTTTGCAAAAATATTTTTTCAATGGCAAGATTCGGAAGAAAAAGCAGCAATAATGATGAACCGAAGAAAAAAATTACGAAGGAAACTCTACGAAAGTCACTGAGGTTATTTAAGTATGTAAAACCCTATATGGGAACATTCTCCATAGGCCTTGTTTTTCTTTTTCTCAGCAGTTTAGCTTCAATGGTATTTCCTTATTTAACAGGGCAATTAGTTGATGCAGCAAATCAAGATTTTATTGAAAATATCAATCAAATCGCATTGATGCTTTTGGGAGTTTTTTTCTTGAATGCCGTTTTTTCATATTTCAGGATTTACCTTTTTGCCATTGTAACACAAAAAACCTTAGCCAGTTTAAGACAAGCGACCTATTTTCAGTTGATTCAATTGAAAATGAAGTTCTTCTCAGAACGCAGAGTAGGTGAATTAACTAGCAGGATTTCTTCAGATATTTCATTGCTTCAAGAAACACTAACTACTACGATAGCTGAATTTTTAAGGCAAATTATGATAATCTT
>CAYPJC010000187.1:0-4890 GCA_964410855.1 uncultured Flavobacteriales bacterium
CGCCATGTTCAATGAAATCTCTTACTATGAAGGGTTCAATTGGGCGAAATGTGATAGGATTGTTGTGATCAAAAACTTCCCACCTATATTCTGGATTAGTTATTTTGATAGTATTTATGGTTTGACCATTTTTGTTTCTAGGATTGCCACTTGTATCAGGTAGAATATTTGTGCAAACCCAAACCTTAATTCCTCCAAAAGATAAAGAAGTAGCCAATGCAGCAAGAGATCTTTGAGAGTTGTTAATGAGATAAGCTTTGTGTAACCTATATTTCATAGGAAAATGTTCTCTTTTGCCTTGGTCTTCATGTTTATTAAAACATGTCCAAATAGGGCTTTTCACAACCGTTCCCCATTTAAGTTTTTCGCAAATTGAAATCTTAGATGTTATTGGATTCTTTTTGTCCATCCCTGAGTTTGATATGAGGCATGAGATTATATCAAACCCGTCATTCCTCTTGTTTGTTGACGAGATTATTGGCACAAGAACAGTGTCCATTGTTTCATTAAGAACATCCATAATGGTAGCTCTTCTGTTTTTAGATATTTTAGCTTCAATTTTCAATGAAACACCAATACTTTTCCACATTTTTTTAATGGTATCAAAGTCGTATTCTTTTTCGCTTTCTTCAAGGCATTCAAAAAATGAATCAGGAAGTTTTTGTATAGTTTCTGGACAAAAAGATTCATCCCTAAATACTGATCCCATTTTTCCTGTAGTAGATAATTTTATCTTCTTCATAAACTCGGATGGAGCAAGAAGAGAATCCCTAAAATAGAAAAATAAAGTAGAGGCAGATTTGTCTTTTGTGTTAGGATTTATATTAGATCCTATTTTGTCTGGGTCAATTGAAAATTGATGAGACATTTTTAAGCGTTCCATGATTAGCTTTCTTGGTGAATTTTATATTAAAGAAATGTTCATGTATGTATTATGATAGATTTTACATACACTTTCAATCAAAAATGGCTGGTGCTACACCATCTTGTATGCATAAAAACAGATTCGGAGATATCGGGTGAAGAGTGACCGAATCTTCTCTGATTCTTTTTGCTACTCTTGTAGAATCCTTTAATAAAACCGTCTATTCAGGAAACAATAGAACTCGGTTCTCAACAACTTTTTTTATTCTATCGTTTTTTGTTATCGTTTTATGAGCAGTTTTGTAACCTTCTATGTTGTCTTTCCACAAAAGAGGTCCATTTTTCTTGGAAGCAATATTTCTTCTCACAAATATTTCGTCTGACACTATTATTATTAAGAGCAATATAACTAAAGATAGAAAAGCTCCTGCGATTATAAACCAAGAAGAAAATGTTACAGTAAAAAAAGAGAAAACAGATATAATTGATACAAGACCTGGAATACCAAAGAAAGCGACTGGTTTAATAGTGTTTGAAATATACTTCTTTTTTATAGGCAATCTTGGATACATTCTGATAAAAATGTTCTAAAATTGATCTTTTTTTCCATAATTGTTTGTTGAAACAAACAATGAGTCAGCCTCATAAGTATTCATTATGTTGTTATTTTTTGAACAAGGGAAAGATATGGTGACAAACCATCCCTTTTTAACATAAGGTATGAGAGCTTTTTTGATTTCTATTAAAGACTTATTAGCAGTAACTTTGCTAATATCAATAACTCTGCTAGACTCAAATATGTCCCATTGTTTTTTTATAGTTTCTTCAATAACATTTCTTATAATGCTTACGTGGGCTGATCTTGTATCCCAATCTAGACTACCTGGGGAAGTAATGTCTTTGTTCTCTTCCAAATATATATCAACGGCATGGTCTTCTAATTCAAAATCGTTATAAATCATCATTCTCTTTCTATAAAATATGCTCTTCTGACAATAATATAGCTTGGGTCAATTTGTTCTTCAAAAAAAATCTCTTTTCTATTCATATTTTTTGTCAAGTATTTTTTTTATGTGATTCATTGTATATTAATTTTAATGCACCTGAAACAAATAAGGTTCTGCAAGAAGAATGTTTTTTATTTTCGCAGAATTCCTGTTTTCCGATAGCACTATTTAAAGATAAAAGGTCGGTACTTGATTGTGCCCAATTAGTCATCAGTATTAGTCATCAGTAAATTCATTGTTTTGATTTTTTTTGTAAGATATATCTATTCATCTGTAAATATCAATTAAAACTAAACCATATCCGTAATCGTTTACCTATAAAAAGTAGAATAAAGACATTACTCTTTTTTCTTATCCGAGGAGGGTCCAATGATTAGACTTATAACAGAAAGAACAACAAAAATAAGTATTACCCATACTGTAACCTTAAATATTGCCCCAATAAGCGTTGGCAATGCAAAGATAGTTACAATTATTGCAAGTATAAGTCTACCTGTGCTTGGGCTACTCGAATAATTAAGCCAAGCATGAACAGCAAGAGCTGCAATTACTAAAAATATCATAAAGCCAATCATTATTTCTCTCCTTAAAAGAGGTCATTTAGTTCCATTTGTTTAATGAATTCTTCGTCATCTTCTCTGAAGAATTTTTCTCGAATTGGTGGCTTTTCTTCGATGAATTGATCAGGATTATCTTGATATTCAGACCTTGCCATACTAAGCATTCTACTGAATTCTATGTGCACCTTCTTGGGTTTTTCTTTATCTTTTTTGGCTAATAGGAAATTTACTATTTTGTTTCCCCATTCGTCCATGTTTTTTGATCGGTTGATTGTTGTCTTCGCTGAGGTTCTGTGATTGGTGCCTACGAGGACTTCGCTCCCATATACGGTCATCATGGTAGCGAATCCGCAAGGCTCCCAGATTTGCATGATTGTCTTTGATTGTATGTATTCAGATTCAACAATATGGAGTTCTATCGATGAGCCCATCCATTCAAGCACATTCCTGCTGAAAGTGTCTTCATTTTCACCTATTTCAAAAGTAGGATAAGGAATATCATTCACCCTCACCTCTAAGATGGTCGCTTTGGAATCTTTTTCTGTTCTTTTTCTTAATATGGATTCCATGTAGATAATATCTGATTGCATCATAACATACAATCTGTCAAATCTCTTTACCCAACCGCTATTTACTTTTTTGAATTCCTTCATTCGTTACCTAACAATTTGATGGAGAGAAAATCTTATTGTTCACAAATACTTCGTTGCCCAAGAATGTTAAAATAGTAGCGATCATTGCTGTAGTATCAGAGGCTATATTTTTTTCATTTCCGCTAGAATTACCCATTTCCATTGTTGACCAAAACTTTATGCTGTGAGGAAATATCAATTTCTTATTGGAATTTATTGTTTTGGAAGAGATAAAAATTGCATAGTAGTCATCAGGGAAGGTTGCCATGTTTGATTTTTTATTAATTAAAACTCCCGCTTTAGGATGAACAAATTCTTTTAGATAGATATAGATAATAGGAGATTCAATTACTCTGCTTATTTCTTTTATCTGATCAAATTGCATTCCGTCAAGTTTCATGTTTTATTTACAGTTTGGGTTATAATTTTTGTTGTTAAAAACAATATCTCTTCCGCTCATTGTTATTATAATGCAAAGAAGCTCAGCTATTCCATTTGCCTGCATAAGACTTTCTACAGAATAAGATTTAGACATATAAACTAGAACTGAGTTATCCCAATCATGAGGGTATTGGTTTATTTGAACCTTCAAGAATGACTCATCAATAGGCGGAGTTTCATTCATTTCAATTGTATTTGCTCTTATGTATACAGTATCCTGCTCCATAATTGAAGACATTTTTTTAAGAGTCTTCGGATCAAGTAGAGAAAAAAGATTACCCAAGTCATTCTTCTTGGCAGAAAACGGCTCATAAGAAGTTTGACCTGGTTGTATTCTTCTGCTTACCGGAGCTGTTATTACGGGAGGCATCGGATGAGAAGGAGATGAACATGTCACTACTGTCCCATTAAAATTCGAGTCATTCGCCAATACAAAAGAGTCTTGAATTTCATCATACTTGAACTTCATGCCAGTTGAAGTAACAATCGATCCTGCTTGTTTGTTTTTTTCTTTCATTATAATCCTTTGTTTCTATAATACTCCATATTTTCTTCACTTGCTGAAAAATCAACATGTAATCCGTTTTTTATTTTCTTAGTGATTCTTTTTTCGTAAAATCAAACAACTCATTCAGGCGATCATCTCTTGTTCTGCTCTGAATTGAAGAAACTTTTATTTGTTCATATTCGTTTTGTTCAAGATTGAAATAATTAGACGTTTTTGATAAGTTGTAGTTATTACCGCCTGGCGGAGGGCTTACATGAAGCGGAATATAAAAA
The DNA here is from genome assembly GCA_964410855.1 of uncultured Flavobacteriales bacterium. Classification (GTDB taxonomy): domain Bacteria; phylum Bacteroidota; class Bacteroidia; order Flavobacteriales_E; family Vicingaceae; genus JAVJQS01. The sequence continues at coordinate 4,285 of CAYPJC010000187.1, forward strand.
TTATTAAGAGGAACATAAGGGTGGTCTATCTTTTCTTTCATAACGAATTGTTGTTAAAATCATCTACTTCTGTTGAGTATTTTGTCATTTTTGGAATTTCATTATGGCTTCCTGACTTAATGCTCAACGTTCTAACCACGCTTATGGATTGAAATACTTCTTCAATAGCAGCGAAAATAGCTTCAGAGCAATCTTTGGCAACATCTTCATGTCCAGAGTCATGTGCCCGTTTTCCTTTGTCTGCAGCGTCTATGGCAGCATCTAGCATAATGTTAGCTGAACTGAGCTTCCCTTTGATTGAAGAGAACATTATTTGTCGTCTGTGTAAATCGTTTTGAGACATTTGTTTATCCTTTTATTTATTAAATCCTGAAACTTGTTTAAATTGATTTGAAAGATTTGGGTCTTTGTTGATTTCTAATTCCAATCCCATTCTTTTAAGCATTCGTCCTACCATCCTTGCTCTTTTTTTAGTCATACCGCCAACAATTTTTCCTTCATTAAATTTTCTCGCGAAAGTTTTTTGTTGATTCCACCATAATATTGTTTTTTTATTTATTGCAACTTTAGTTTTATAATCCCACAGTTTTCCTTGTATCCTTATTC
>CAYPJC010000188.1:0-4857 GCA_964410855.1 uncultured Flavobacteriales bacterium
TCGTTTAGCCTCTGTACCAATTAATTCATCTATATAGATTGGTTGTAAACCTTTACCAGGGCTTTTTATAGTTAGCATTTTTTCCTGAATACGCTCTCCTTTCTTTATGGCTTTATTAGCTATTATACTTTTTGCTAAGCTAACTCTATTCATCATTTCTCCTTGGCTTAGCTCTCTTGAATCGCCTGAACCAAGGCTTTCTTCTACCTCTTTAATCCCTTTTACCATTAACTTAAATTCTTGAGGTAGAAGACTGGCTTTATGGTCATTTCCCTCCAAACTTTTGTCCATGGTTATATGGCGTTCAATAATTTTTGCTCCCATACCGACTGCTGCAATTGAAACATTTATTCCTCTTTCATGGCCAGAGTATCCAACTATTCCATTCGACATAGATGCAATTTTGTCCATGTATTTCAAATTGATATCAGTGAATGGCGCAGGATAGGTTGAATTACAATGCAGAAATATAAATGGAGCTCCTTTCTCATTTAAAAAAGAAGCGATTGATTTAATTTCTTTTTCTGTGCTCATTCCTGTTGAGCAAATCATAATTTTTGCAGTTTTAGCGACTGCTGATAGTAATTCTAAATTGGTAAAATCTGCAGAAGCAATTTTATAAGCAGGCATGCCATAATCTTCTAATAATTGCAGGCTCACTAAATCCCATGGAGTGCATAAGGGTAAAATATTTTTTTGTTTACAATAATCAAACATTTCAAAAAGCTGTTCATTGCTCAATTGAAATTTAGAAAGTAAGTCCAATGTGTATTGTGAGCCTAAGTTCTCTGAGGCATCATTTGAATTGCCTGCATTGTGATATAAATGTTTTAATTGTCTCATTTGAAACTTAACACAATCCGCTCCTGCATCAATTGATTCATCAACTAATTGTTTTGCTAATTGAATATCACCATTGTGATTGTTGCCAATTTCAGAGATAATGAAGCAAGGGGCATTTGGTCCAATTTGAAAGTTGTTAATTGCAAAACCTTCTTTTGGTGAATTCCTAGAAGCAACCGCATAAAGGTGATATTCATTATCAATAATTGGGACAAACAATACTTTTTTTAATTTCTCTTTAATACTCGTTGTGGTATCATCTTTTTCAGAGCTTAAGAAATTTTTATTTGCCATATCTAAGATATTAGCGAATAGATTTGGGGTCTCACTCTGGACTAGCCAGCGAATGATATCTCCATTTGTTACAACACCTTCTAATTTGTTTTTATCAGAAACTATAAAAACAATTCTTCCGTGGGTAGTTTCAATCTTTTTTAGTGCGTCTAATACAGTGCTATCTTTATGCAATAAAAATTTATCAACTGATTTGTCTATGTACATGAATAAAAGTGAAATGAATCGATTTATATAGAATATTGGTTGTAGTTCTTATGATTTATAATATCTCAAAAACAGAATTTAAAATTAATTCTTTAAAAGGAGCTATTTTAGTTTTTTAATAATTTTTAGAATTCTGTTTTATGAAATTTTCAATTCCCTTTAAAAATGCCTTAATACCTAAATAGTAATCTTTAAGAGCATCTTCTGATGCTGCTACCAGCGCCAACTATAACTGCCTTATCGGAAATGGCTTCAACTATTTTATTATTATGGTCAACATCTAAAGCCTCTTTTTTAACTCCAATTACATTTTCTATAGTTAAAAGCTGATCTAATAATTCCAAATAATACTGTTTGATTCCTCTTTCTAAGCCATCCCTTATGGGCATTTCATCAATAAGGCTCCCAGTATTTGCTGTATCCGATATTTGATGAAAGAAGTTTATAATATATGGTTAACACCATTTTGCCTTTCTGGATAATATGCTAGAAATAATGTAGCACCAATTTCTTCAGCATGTTTTGCAAAGTCTATTGCATCTGCTAATCTACCATATAGCGGATTGACAAAGATGGTGCTCGCTTTTCCGCCGGCTGCAGTTACTGCCGATTTATTCTTTTACTTCATTAGGAGAAGCCAATTAGTATAATTAATTTCATGCCTATGAAAAGAATTTTATTTTTTGCTTGTATTCTATTAAGTAATATACTTACTGCTCAGAATTCTATTAGATACTTTGATGGAGTTGATGACTATGTAGACTTAGGAGATTCAGTTGCGAATGGTTCAAGAACGTTGGAGTTTTGGTTTCAACCAAGAACTGCAATAAATTCAACGTTAATTGATTTTAAGTATTTAATAGTTAGAGAGATTTCGGGAGTTAATAATAATGAATTTAATATATTGTTTCTTCCATTATCACAATCAAACGCTGGAGGATTACAATTTTTGATAAGAGATAATGCTAACACCTCATTTAGCATAAAATCCGATTCAAGGAGTTGGAATGCAGATCAGTGGTATCATCTTGCTGCTGTGATAGATCCTACTCAAGGTATGATGATGTTTATTGATGGTGTAAAGCAAGCAGATACGAATAGTTCAACTCTGGCAATTACCACTGTAATAAACTCTACAACTATTGGTGGAACGACTATTTTTCCTAATCGTTTTTTTAATGGGAGTATTGATGATATTCGATTTTCAACATCAGCAGAGTATTCAATTAATTTCACTCCTCCTTGTCCAGACCTAAAAGCTACAGCAGCAACAGTAGGTCTTTGGAACTTCAATGATAGCTCAAATGCTGTAATCGCTGCTGATTCAAGTGGAAATTCTTATGACGCAGATATCTATGGAGCAAATGGAGTGTTGGAAGAAGTTTGTATGCCTGTTTTTGCTACTAATGTTATGACTTTTGATGGAGTTGATGATTATGTAGACTTAGGAGATTCAGTTGCGAATGGTTCAAGAACGTTGGAGTTTTGGTTTCAACCAAGAACTGCAATAAATTCAACGTTAATTGATTTTAAGTATTTAATAGTTAGAGAGATTTCGGGAGTTAATAATAATGAATTTAATATATTGTTTCTTCCATTATCACAATCAAACGCTGGAGGATTACAATTTTTGATAAGAGATAATGCTAACACCTCATTTAGCATAAAATCCGATTCAAGGAGTTGGAATGCAGATCAGTGGTATCATCTTGCTGCTGTGATAGATCCTACTCAAGGTATGATGATGTTTATTGATGGTGTAAAGCAAGCAGATACGAATAGTTCAACTCTGGCAATTACCACTGTAATAAACTCTACAACTATTGGTGGAACGACTATTTTTCCTAATCGTTTTTTTAATGGGAGTATTGATGATATTCGATTTTCAACATCAGCAGAGTATTCAATTAATTTCACTCCTCCTTGTCCAGACCTAAAAGCTACAGCAGCAACAGTAGGTCTTTGGAACTTCAATGATAGCTCAAATGCTGTAATCGCTGCTGATTCAAGTGGAAATTCTTATGACGCAGATATCTATGGAGCAAATGGAGATACTGCAGCATTTTGTGTAGTAGTTGTCACAAATTTGAATAAATATATATCAAATGATGTAGAGATTCTTGTATATCCTAATCCTTCATCAGGTCAATTTACAATTGATATTAGTAGTCAGGTAAATCATGGAATGTCAGACTTATATATCTATTCCTATTTAGGAAAGTTAGTACATATGAAAAAGATTAATGTGAAAGAAAATGTCGATTTAAGTGGGCTTTCTGATGGGATATATTTTTATAATATAACCCTTGGAAATAGAGTGTATACTGGAAAGCTGATTAAGCAGTAATTATCATTCTTTTCTTTATTATTAATCCTTCGGCTTTATTTTAAATTCAATGAATTTAAGAATGTTGAGTAATGGTTTTAATAATTTTTTTTGGGAAAAATTATGTATTTAAATTATATATTTGAAAAGTCTACGTAGAAGAGAAATAAAAATCATTTAATGGCAACACTAGCAGGTAAATTAATAAATGGAGTTTTAAACAAGTTTGGACTTCATTTAGTTAAAGAAAATAACGTGTCATTTCATAAGTATTGGAGTAAACAACAATACCTAGAAAAGACAGAATTTAAATACATTCTTTCATTATCTGATGTATATAAGAAAATTAAAAATGTGCCAGGCCATATTATAGAGCTAGGTGTTGCTTATGGAAGAAATTCAATTCTATTTTCTCATTTAATCAATATGCATAATGAAAATGATGTCAGAAAGTATTATGGATTTGACACCTTTGATGGATTTACAGAAGAAAGTTTGGAGTCGGGAAAACAACTTTCTAAGAATTCTTGGAGAGCAATTTCTGTTTCTGAAGTAGAAAAAAGAATAAAATCTACCATCACAAATAAGCCTTATAAACTAATAAAGGGTGACTTAATGAAAACCGTTCCTTCATTTTTAGTAGAAAATCCAAACTTCAAAGCAGCACTATTATATATTGATTGTAATGCATATGAGCCAGCAATTGCTGGAATGGAAATGTTTAAAGACTTCTTAAATCCCGGCGCTATTATTTGTATAGATGAGAAGAAACAAGGTGGTGAAACTAAAGCTCTTGTAGAATTTTGTAAGAAACATGGTTTTACATATATGAAAGACTCTCACCCATTTTCAATTCCTTCTTACACTATAGTTTAATGAAGCTTAAAATAACAATTTTGGGAAGATAAATGGTGTCAAAACTGTCTAATATTAAAGGGTTTTATACTTGAGAAGTCTTTTATTTTTTTTCTTCATTTTGTATGCATCAACAGCTTTTTGGGGTTTCTCTTTCAATGACCTTAGTTTTGTTAACCAAAAGTTGGAAATATTTATGAAATTAAATTTCCTATAGAAAAAATTCCATAAATATGATGGTTTATGGCTAAAGGCAATGATCAGCTTAGTATCTCTCTTGTATTGTTTGTTATTCTTTAGAAGAGAAATAAAAGCTATATGCACATATCCAT
>CAYPJC010000189.1:0-4827 GCA_964410855.1 uncultured Flavobacteriales bacterium
AATTTGGAAACACCATGGGTGATTTATACATTGATGTAATATCTAATGGGATATTGACCTTAGGTCTTGATACTATCATTGGACAAACTCAAACAAATACAACGGATGAATGGCAGTTGAAAGCGGTTAATTTAGGCCAATTCGCCGGTAATTTAATTCAAATAAGATTTAGGGGTGTTAAAAGCAGTTCTTCTGATAGAGGTGATATGGCCATTGATGATATTGAGTTTTATGAGCCAATTCCTCAAGATGCACGAGTTTCAAGAGTAATTTCTCCTATTACAGAATGTAGTCCTGCTGGTTTAGTTGAAGTCGTTGTTGAGAATTTTGGTACTGATTCCATTCTGCCTAATACGGTTGTGGTACATTATTCAGTAGATGGAAATTCTTCTTTAAGTGATACACTGCCTGTTGGTATTGCAGTAGGAGGCGCTGTAAATCACATATTTACAGTATTAGGTATTTTTTCTTCACCAAATACGCAATACATTATTAACTCATGGACTAGATTGAAAAATGATAGCAATGTTTTTAATGACTCAGTCGGGTATAGCTTTACAAACTTAACACAAGCCATTCAATACAAAGAAAATTTTGAGGCTTTTGGTGATGGCGCCTGTGCTCCTGGAGCTGGAGAAGGCGATAATTTACTTAGAGGATGGGAAGCTGACCCACAAGTTGGTGGGAGATTTCATTGGGCTGTTCAAAATGCAGGAGCATGCGGTGGAACTCCGAACCCAACTTCTGGGCCAAGAACGGATGCAACTCGTGGAGGAGGGCAATTTATGTATGCAACTTCTACGCTGCCAGGTGATTCAGCCTTTTTATACTTGCCTTGTATAGATTTTACGGCTTATAACTCTGCAGGACTAACCTTTAATTACCACATGTTTGGCGATCAAATGGATACCTTAAGAGTTCAGGTTTATGTTGACTCTTCTGCTGTTTGGAAAACCGTATATAAGATTGGCGGTGAACAGCAGACTTCTAAATTTGATCCTTGGAGAGAAGGGGCAGCAAAATTTGAAGAATTTGCAGGCCAAGAACTTCGAATTAGATTTATGGCTGGAAGAAGAGGGTCAAGAGGTGAAATTGCAATTGATGATGTTGGGTTTTATTTACCACAACCAATCGATGCTCGAATGAGAGCAGTTATAGCACCTGTTGCTGGTTGTGATATATTTGAAGAATCAATTATAGGTGTTGAAATAGAAAACTTTGGTACAGATACAATTATCGCAGGAACTTTAGACTTGTATTATCAAATTGATAATAGAGCTCCAGTGAAAGAAGATTTTCCTGATACTTTATTTATAGATCAAATTGCTACCTTCTTCTTTGTTGATTCAACTGCCGACTTATCTACACTAGGAGCTACTTATAACGTCAAGGCTTGGACTTCAGCAGTAGGAGAAGGCAATGTTGAAAATGATACCATATTTACCTACACAGTTATCAATGAAACAAAACGTACCAATTATTTTGAAGATTTTGAATTGTTTAAGGATGCACAATGTACAGCAGCCTTAGGTCAGGTAACTGCAAATGGATGGACGGTTGAAAGTACCGATGATTACACATGGCATGTGCAATCAAGTAGATGTAGAGCTGGAAACAAATCTACTTTTACGAGTAATACAGGCCCAGAGGCCGATCACACCACTGGAGAAGGAGTATATCTTTATACAGATGCAGGTGATAATGGATTTCCTACTGAAAGTAAAGTTAACGGTACGGCTATTTTTCTTTCGCCGTGTATTGACTTACAGCCTAATACGAATGTAAGAATGAGTTTTTGGTTTCACAGATACGGCAATAATCTAGGTCGCATGTTTGTGGATATTTTTGCTAATGGAGTATGGAATCTCGGACAAAATATTTCAGTAAATGGTGTTTCAAGCGCTAATTTGAGCGGTTCAACTCAAACCTCTCCAAAAGATGATTGGTCTAAAGCAGTGGTTAATTTAGATGCCTTTGCTGGGGAAAGAGTTTTACTTCGTTTCAGAGCTCAGCCTTTAACCAGTAATGGTTTTAGAGGAGATATGGCCATAGATGATATCTTTATATTTGAGCCAAGTGCAATTGATATTGGCGTAACTGAAATAATTTCTCCAAATGCTGATTTATGTATTGTAGATAATGATTATGATGTTCGAATTCGATTAGAAAACTTTGGGTTAAATGCAATTGATACAACTGTATTGACCTATTCTAATGGAGTTTCAACTTCTACAGATAGCTTATTTCGAACAATATTATCGGGCCAAAGTATTACGTACACTTTTACTGATGTCTTTGATTTAACTTTGCGTTCAGGTGTTCAAGATTTTAGAGTTATAGCTAGGGTAGCAGGAGACACGATTAGTGAAAATAATTCTATTCGAAAAGAATTGAATAACCGTCAGCCTGGTTTGCCGCGTTATTTCATGGATTTTGAAAATCATGGAGCAGGCGATATGCAGGGATGGAGAAACTCTCCAGGAAATGGTTATTCGTGGAATGTGGTTTGTGGAGCAGCTCCTTGGATTGAGGGTATGATGCCAGTTCCTCCTCCTGGTCCACCTACAGGCCCTTCAGGAGACCATACCTTTGCTAACACTTTACAAAATGGTGAAGGATGTTACATGATGATTAATAGTAACATTGTTCCTCCTCCGATTTTATTGCCAGATGCTTTATTGGAATTACCATGTGGTGAGATGGACTTTTCTATTAGCAATGAAGATGAAATTTTATTAACATTTTGGTACCATATGTTTGGTCCAGAAATGGGCGACTTATATGTAGATGTTCATGATGGCTTAACTTGGAGAAACCGAATTGACGTAGTCAGAGGGCCTTTAGGTCAAATGAATGATGACACTGATCGTTGGCAAAGAAAGCAAGTATCTTTAAGTGCATTTGCAGGTCTTTCTAAAGTAAAAGTAAGGTTCCGTGCAGAATGGCTATCGAGAAGTGGCGACATGGGCATTGATGATGTTGAAATATTAGACAGGGCTAAAAATGATGCAAGTATGACTCGGATTATTGATCCAGCATCAGATTGTGATTTAACTAATACAGAGCAGTTTAGGGTTGAATTCCAAAATACTGGAACTGAAGATATTTTAGAGTCAGTATTGTGTTATGAATTAACGTTTACTCCATACAAAGGTGTGGCAGAAGTGAAACCTATTGTTTGTGACACAGCAGTTGGAATTAACGGATTCGTAGCTCCATTAGCATTCCAAAGGTTCGAATTTGACCGTGTAGATATGTCGTTACCAGGCTCATACGAATATAAAGTATGGACAAAAATGGATGGAGATACTTATTTCTTCAATGATACCATCATTGAAACTGTGATAAACGAAACAAGACCTTTCCCTAATTGTGACGATTTTAGTGATATGGTATTAGGCCAAATTGCAAAAGACTATAGAGGCGGTCAATTTCCAAATGCATGGGTAGGAACAACTGCCGCATTCGGTTTCAAAGTATCTATTGGAGGCAATGGTGGTGGACCAGCAGTTGGGCATACTGGAAGAAATAACGATGCGTATCTATTATTAGATGATCCAGATGGAAATTTTGGCCAAGTTGCTTCAGTTGAATCACCTTGTTATGATCTTACCAATACTCCTGCAGCTAATTTAGAATTTTGGTATCAAGCACCTTCTGAAAATCATTTTGTTGTAATTGAAGCTAGAAATACTGGAGGACAATGGCAACCAATGGATACCTTATTCCCTGCTGGTGGTGCTGGTGGTGCTTATTTATGGACCAAATTTACCATTGTAATGACTGAATTTGTAGGAGGTTTTGCACAAGTTCGATTCACAGGTACCAATGCCGGCGATGGCTTCTTTGCTTTGGATGATTTTTGCATGGTGAGACCACCTAAGCAAGAGATAGAGCTAGAGCGTTTTGTAACTCCTCCAGGGGGTTTATGTTTCTATTCCAATGCAGAGCCAGTGACTATTCGAGTTCAGAATATTGGACTTGATCGAATAGACTCTTTTCAAGTTGTTTTAGCAGTAGATTCTGCCTTCCAGAATTTCCCTGTAGGAAAGTATTTAAGAGATACCATTATGATTAGAGTAGGCTCAAATCCTTTCTTTGATCCAGGTGTGAAATTAGATGTAAGACTTGATTTACCTAATTTCTTAGTGGATATGTCTGCAAGGAGTCAGTATTACTTTAGCGCATATTTGATCTTACCTGATGACTCAGATCCTACTGATGATTTAATTGAGGATTATTCTGTATTTCATCCTCTTCCAAATAAATTACCTTATGTGGAGGATTTTGAATTCGTAAAAGGACAAGGAACACGAGGGAATTACACCAATGGTATTCGCCATCTGGTTGGTGGAACTGGAGCATACCAATGGACAACACGTGTAGGGGTAAATCCTCTTAATGAAATAAGTGGCCCTGCCACAGACCATACAAAAGGTAAGCCAGATGATGGAGTATATATGGTTACGGATGCTAGTGCTGGTATATTGGGCGATATATGTGTGCTTGAAACTCGTTGTATTGATTTATCTAATGCCATCAATCCTGAATTAAGGTATTGGTATTTCATGATGGGTTTCGACATGGGTGATTTGTACCTGGAAATTAATGATGATAATGGTTGGGTGAGAATTGATGCATTGTTTGGAGAAGATCCAGACCAAATAAAAAGTAATTCGTTACCTTGGAAATCTAGAACGATAAGCCTACTTCCTTATGCTGGAAAATTTGTTAAGCTGAGGTTCTGGAGTACCAGAGGTGATGGTCCTAATGGAGATATGGCCATTGATGATTTAGCTGTGTATGATTTAGCAGCCAAAGATTTGG
>CAYPJC010000190.1:0-4823 GCA_964410855.1 uncultured Flavobacteriales bacterium
TGGTCATTTACAAGGAAGAGTATTAAGTATGTTATCCAAAATGATACAGCCAAAAAAAATTCTTGAAATAGGAACTTATACAGGATATGCGGCTCTTTCTTTAGCTGAAGGACTTCAAGAAAAGGGAGAACTTCATACCATAGATATCAATGAAGAATTAGAAGATTTCATTCTAGACAATTTTAAAAAATCGACTCATTCAAGTCAACTTCATTTTCACTTGGGAAACGCCTTAGAAATAATACCCCATTTAAAGCATGATTGGGATGTTGTATTTATTGATGCTGATAAAGAAAACTACCTCAATTACTATACGCTACTAATTGATTCATTGAAAAGCGGAAGTTATATTATAGCAGACAACGTACTTTGGAGCGGCAAAGTTGTTGAACAGTCTCATAGTTTAGATGAAGAAACTAAAGCCTTAATAGATTACAACAAGTTTATTCAAGATGATAAACGCGTAGAAAATGTTCTATTTCCGGTTAGGGACGGTCTTCAAATTGCTAGAAAAATATAGCAGGTATGCAAAACAAAAATTTTAAAAGAAAATTAGCATCAAAACCTCAACTTGATGAACTCATTAAAGGAATCCTTGAAGGAAACTTTATGGATTTAAGTAGAGGTATTACCATTTGTGAAAGCAAAAAACCTAGTGATAGGGAAAGAGCATCACAAATAGTTAAAGAATGTCTTCCACATTCAGGAAATTCAATTCGTGTGGGTATTACGGGTGTTCCTGGTGTTGGAAAAAGCACTTTTATTGAGGCTTTTGGTTTGTATTTAGTAGATGTTGAAAAGAAGAAAGTAGCTGTTTTAGCTGTTGACCCAACTAGTAGCAAGAGTAAAGGAAGCATACTAGGTGATAAAACTCGAATGGAAAAATTGAGTTCTCACCCAAGCGCATACATAAGGCCAAGTCCAGCATCGGGAGCATTAGGAGGTGTATCGCATCACAGTAGAGAGAGTATTATATTATGTGAAGCTGCAGGTTTTGATACTATTTTGGTTGAAACAGTAGGAGTTGGTCAATCTGAGACTGATGTAAAAGAGATGACTGATTTCTTTCTTTTACTTATGCTAGCCGGAGCAGGTGATGAGTTGCAAGGAATAAAGCGAGGGATTATTGAAATGGCAGATGCAATGCTTATCAATAAAGCAGATGGTGAAAACATTCAAGCTGCAAAAAGAGCTAAAAGAGAATATCAAAATGCATTACATCTATTTCCACAAACAGAAAGCGGGTGGATTCCAAAAGTTGAGATTTGTTCGGCACTAGAGCAGACTAATATGAATGAAACATGGGAATTAATAAGCAAGTATTCCAAGCACACTAAGAAGAATGGTTATTTTAAAAAGCAAAGAAACCAACAGTTAAATTCTTGGTTTAATAAGAGTATTGAGGAATTACTCCACATTAGTTTATTCGAAAATGAAGTGTTGAAGAAAATGTTAAACGCACTAAGAGAAGATGTATTAAGCAGGGAAATTGCTCCTGTTGAAGCTGCAAAAAAAATATTTGATGACTTTATAAAAATGTACAAGAGTTTTCTAATATTAATATTGACATCACTTTTATAGACAAGTAATTATTAAGATGAAAATTAAGTCTAATCATAACAATCAACTCATTACTGGACTTAGCATTGCCCTATTAATTGTCTGTATTTTATCCTCATACTTCTTAAATAAATCAGATGAAAAGCCACTAAAAACTGATGACTCTATAATTCTTAAACCAACGGATTATAGAAGCAGTATTAATTACCATCATCTAATATCAACCAGTGAAAATTGTATCTACGATAAAGACAGTTTAAAAATTTTTCTAATTAAACATTTAGGTGTTTCCTATTTGCTCTACGCTTATACAGGAGAAATTGATGGTCGAAGAAGTTCTGACAAATTTTTTATCCATCTAAAAATTAAAAATAATTTTTATCTAATTAATACTGATGACAGTATTATAAATTTAGATTTCGCTCCTTCGACCCCACTTAAACTTCAAATTAATAAGACTACATACTTTGTTTTCAAAAAAAAACTAATTCACCATAATTATAAAGGAGAGTTAATTAAAATTGGTCATCTCAAAGAAATAGAAAGTGGTAGATTTATTGAAAGTGAGGGCGTGTCTGAATCATACGGCTTTATCTCTATTGAAGATAATTTCATAAAAACTCACTCTTACCAAAAATTAGATCGATTAATAATTCAAATCTCTAAAAGCAATTACCAAATAATTAAAGCCAAACGAGATGAAGCATTAAACATTGGGGTACTTACCACTGATAAAAACGACCTATTCGATGCAATATTAATCGACTCATCAGGTATAGAAAAAAAGGCGAAAATCAGACTAAAAGGAGATTTGACAGATCATCTAAGTGATGAAATAAAGTGGTCCTTTAGATTAGTCTTAGATTCAGACCAAACCTATAAAGGTCAAAGAAAATTCTCCATCCAACACCCTGTAACAAGAAATTACCTTTGGGAATGGCTTTTCCAAAAAACAAGTAGAGAGGAAGGAATTGTTAGCTTAAGGTACGATTTTGCTCATGTCGAATTACAATTAACTTCTAACAATGAAACTGAATCAATACCTCTTGGAATTATGGCTATTGAAGAAGCATTTGATAAACTATTAATTGAAAATAACGGGCGTAAAGCAGGAATAATAATAGCTTTTGACGAATCAATTCTTTGGGAAGACAGAAAGCTTAATTTAAGCCTTAATTTGAATGCTGTAAGCGAACTAAGTTTAGAAGAAGCAATTAAGATTCTGCCTATTAAAGTATACAATCAAGATAGAGTCTTAGCAAACTCTATCTTGAGAAAGCAATATGCAATTGCGAAGAGTTTACTTAATGATATAAGAAGTTCAAAAATCAAGATTTCAGAAGCCTTTGACATAGATAAGTTAACTACTTATACAGCATTAGCGAATCTTTTTGGAGCAACACATGCTATGCATTCTCACAATATTCGAGTATACTACAATCCTATAAGCGGCAAATTAGAACCAATAACCTTTGATGCAGTTCCTATTCGTAAATTGAATAAGATTATTCATTACCCATTTGCCGAAAAAGATGAAGAATATCTTAAAATACTAAACACGAAGCTTCAATATTTTTCTCAAGCTTCGTATTGTAATAATTTAATACAATCTAACAAAGAAGAAATAGCTAGGCTAAGCTCTTTGTTAGGCGAAGAGTTTAATGCAAACATTAATCCCACAGATCTTGACTACAATAGCAATTTTATAAAGAAACAACTTTACCAGTCTGATCAAATAATAAGTACACTCCAAATTAATGACCTAAATCAAGCAATATTAAGGCTTCAAAACATAACTCAACATTCCCTTCAAATAGTAGAGTTGATTCATATAGATGGCAAAAAAATAAGCACTAAATCGAATTTAGGATCAGTTCTACCTTTCGAATCGAAACAAATAATTATTGATTTAGACCCAAATTACAAAAATGCTTTTATCTCTAAGAAACAAAAAAAAGCAAGGTTTAATAAATTTAATGACATTAAGAAAATAGAATTAGTATATAATGTGGTTGGGACCAACTTAAAAAGAATTAATAAACCTGCTGCTTACGTAGAAGGAATTAACACCACAGAATTTATCGATCAGTTTAAACCAAATATTGAACAATTTGAATTTGCAAGAATCAATCACATTAAAAAAGAAATTATTTTTAAAAGGGGTTGGCATTCATTAACACATACAGCTATTATTCCATCAAATTATATACTCATCGTTGAAGAAGGATTCAGATTAGATTTTAAAAATGAAGCTTCCTTAATATCTTATTCACCAATAATTTGCAGAGGAAGTAAAAATGATTCTATCCATTTTTATTCGACTGATAAAAGTGGAAATGGAATTTACATCACAAATACTACCTCTACTTCAAGTATTAATTATTGCAATTTCAGCAACTTATCAAACCCTTCAATTAATAATTGGCAGTTAAGCGGAGCCATTAATTTCTATGAATCTGATGTAATAATAAAAAACTCCAAATTTGATAAAAATCGCTCAGAAGATGCTTTAAATATTGTTCGGTCAGAATTTCACATTGACTCTACTATTTTTAATAATATCTATTCGGATGCCTTTGATGGAGACTTTACTGAAGGAGTAATCTCGAATAGCAAATTTATTAATTGCGGTAATGATGCGATAGATGTCTCTGGCTCTACCATAACTTTAGAAAATGTTTATGTAGAAAATTCACGTGACAAAGCCATAAGCGGAGGTGAATCGAGCCTTATATCAGGCAGGAATATAAAAATACATGAGTGCGAAATTGGCATTGTTAGTAAAGACCACTCTTCAATAAATTTAGAAAACATTGTAATAACTGATTGTAATCTTGGCATTTCTGTTTTTCAGAAGAAGACAGAATTTGGAGCCGCAAAAATAACTATCTCTAATCTGCATTTAGCAAATAACGACCGTAATTTTTTAATTGAAAAAGAATCCTCACTTATTATAGATGGTGAGCAGATGCCAACCGTATCCTATTTAGTTGCTAATAAGTTATATGGAAATAAGTATGGCAAGAGTTCAAAGTAGTTTTTTGGAGAACAATACGATAAATTATCGTTTCGAACGAGAATTTGTTTTTGAAGAGATGATACTTGAACATAAACATGGAATAGAATACGATGATGAAAGTAAATAAATCACCCAAACTTTTAGCAATCGATTATCAAAAAAATCAAAGTATGTTGTAAGACATGATTTCACTAGCATCCGAAACTTTTCAGAAATCAGCTAATAAATCTCTACAGCCTAATGA
>CAYPJC010000191.1:0-4817 GCA_964410855.1 uncultured Flavobacteriales bacterium
GTTAAAATAATTACAAATCGTTCAAACCACATTCCGATATTAACAACTATCGACATGAAGAAAGTAAAGGTAATATTTGTTCTCAATTTTTTGAACCAGAATACCTGGGGAGAAAGAACATTACAAGTCATCATAGCCCAATATGCCCACCAATAAGGCCCTGTAGCTCTGTTAATAAAAGCATATGATTCATATTCAACTCCTGAATACCAAGAAATGAATAACTCTGTAAGGTAAGCTACGCCAACAATAGAACCTGTAACAATAATAACAATGTTCATGTATTCGATATGCTTTCTAGTAATGTAACTTTCTAGATGCATTACCTTTCGCATTATAATTAAAAGCGTTTGCACCATTGCAAAACCAGAAAACACAGCACCAGCAACGAAGTATGGAGGAAAAATTGTTGTATGCCAACCCGGTATTACTGAAGTAGCAAAATCCATACTTACAATCGAGTGAACTGAAAATACAAGAGGTGTTGCTAAACCAGCTAGCACCAATGAAATTTCTTCAAATCTATTCCATGCTTTTGCATTACCTGTCCAACCAAAAGCAAGTAGGCTGTACACTTTTTTTGGAACAGCTTGAGTCACTTTGTCTCTTATTGTTGCAAAATCAGGAATTAAACCGATGTACCAAAACACTAATGAAACTGAGAAATAAGTGCTTATCGCAAAAACGTCCCATAATAACGGTGAATTAAAATTTACCCACAATGATCCAAATTGATTTGGCAAAGGAAAAACAAAATAAGCCAACCATATTCTACCCATGTGAATACCTGGCCAAACTGCTGCCATCATTACAGCAAATATGGTCATTGCTTCTGCAGAACGGTTAATTCCCATTCTCCATTTTTGTCTAAACAATAGAAGGACTGCTGAAATTAAGGTTCCAGCGTGTCCAATCCCTACCCACCATACAAAGTTGGTAATATCCCAAGCCCAACCTACTGTTTTATTTAAGCCCCATGTTCCAATACCTGTGCCTATTAAGTATAAAAAACTTCCAATTCCCCAAGCGGCCATAACGGCAGCAATTCCAAATGCTATCCACCATGATTTACCGGCCTTTCCAACCACAGATGCCATTACATCATCTGTAATATCACCGTAGGTTTTTTTTCCTAAAATTAAAGGTTCTCTTATCGCTGCTTCTTGGTGCATTCTATCTTGTTTTAAGCAATATTTCGTTTATGTATTTCTAACTTTTACTTGGTAATAAACATTAGGTTGTGTACCAACTTCCTCAATTACTCGGTAAGCTCTATCGTTCTTAGATCTTTCTAAAACTTTACTAGATTTATCATTAAAATCACCAAATGTAATCGCATTAGTAGGACAAGCAGAAGCACAAGCAAGTACAATATCTCCATCCTTAATTGGTCTACTTTCTTTTTTAGCATCTAGCTTACCCGTTTGGATACGCTGAACGCATAAGCTACATTTCTCCATCACCCCTCTTGACCTTACAGTTACATCAGGGTTTAATACCATTCTTCCTAAATCATCTTGAGCAGGGTTTAAGTCTGCGAACTGACCTAAGTTTTGGTAGCTAAACCAGTTAAATCTTCTTACTTTATATGGGCAGTTGTTAGCACAATATCTTGTACCAATACAACGGTTGTAAGTCATTTGGTTTAAGCCTTCATTACTGTGTGTGGTTGCCGCAACTGGACAAACCGTTTCACAAGGGGCATGGTTACAATGTTGACACATCATTGGTTGGTGCACTACCATTGGGTTGTCCTCTGGACTTTCCATTTCACCGTAATTTCTTTCTTCTACAGATTCTGGACTTGAGCTAAAATATCTATCAATTCGCATCCAATGCATTTCTCTAGATCTTCGAACTTCATCTTTACCTACAACAGGAACATTGTTTTCTGAATTACAAGCAGTAACACATGAACCACAACCAATACATGTATTTAAGTCAATACTCATTCCCCAATGGTGCCCTGCGGTAGCAACTGGATGAGAAGCCCACAAGTCAACATCGTTGATACTCATCAGACCCTTATGTGTAGCTAACATATGAGCAGGATTATACTCTTCCTTATCTGAATTTTTAAATGTATTCCAATCAGTCTCTCTAACAACAGAAGTTCTTCCCATCACGGTTTGATGAGTCTGTGTTGTAGCAACTTGGTAATCTTCACCAGTTGACTCAAAAGAAACATTTGTTGAATAGGATTCACTTAAATTTTGTGAAGAATAAAAATTAATTCCAATTATTTCATTTTTCTTACCAATAGTTTTCCCGTAACCAAGGGCAACACTAAGCGTTCCTTTTGCTTGTCCAGGTTGAGCAATTACAGGAACATTCTCATAAGTAACCCCATTAATAGTCAAATTAACGGTATCAGCATTCTTTTGCTCTCCATACTCAGTAGCAAAACCATTTTCTTTTGCATCCCTTGGGTTCATTGCCAAGTAATTATCCCATGTCATTTTAGAAATAGGATCAGGTAATTCTTGAAGCCAAGGGTTATGAGCTTGAGATCCATCTCCAATACCTACTTTGCTATAAAACTCTATTTCCCAATCTCCGCCTTTCAACTTACTTATAGCTGAAGCTGCTTCAGCAGTTTTATCAGTATATGAAAGCTCTTCTTCATTAACTTGCTTTACATTGAAAAATCCTTCATGCAGGCAATTGTTCCAGAAATCATCAAAGAAAACTGATTTAGATTGCATTGTAAATGCAGTAGCTTCCCAGTTATTACGCAAGTAATCAAAGTAAGATTGAGTTGAACCTGTCCAGTTCAATAGACAATCTTGCATTTGACGTGTATCAAAAAGTGGATTTATAGTTGGCTGACTCAATGAATAATGACCTGCTTGAGGATTTGCATCATTCCAAGATTCCAAATAATGATTGGCAGCTGCAATATATTTTGTCTTCGCAGAAGTAGAAGTTGGCCTAGAAGCAAATGCAATTGTTGTATTCACTTTTGCAAGAGCAGCCTCAAACTCCATATTTGCTGGCATTGAATAAACAGGGTCTGCACCGCTAATCAAGAGAGCATCAACTGAACCTGCCTTCATTTCTTTTACAAGAGCTGAAACTTCAGAATCAACTCCCTTTTTTAAGAAATTTGGTTTAGTTATATCTATCGTTTTGCCATAGTTGTTTAATGCCATATTTATAGCAATTACCAACTGTTGAATATTTTTATCATTTGCTCCCGCTAGAACAACTGAAGCACCTTTATTCGCTTTAAGATGATCTCCTGCCATCTTTACCTTTGCAGAAGGACTGCCACCTTTCCCACTGATGTAGTTATAAAGTTCTAGAGCAATTTTTCCTTGCTCAGAAGGCTTGATTGGCACACGAACATCAGCATTTGAACCACTTAAAGAAAGCGAACTTTCAAATTGAAAATGCTTTGACATCCATCCTTTTTCAGGATTTCGGCCTTTAGCATATTGAGTTGTCAGTTGAATAGACGATGGAAAGTCATTCATAAAATCTGCACCAATACTTACTATAGATTTAGCCTTTGTTAAATCATAAGATGGCAAAACTGACTTTCCAAATGCTTCTTCGTTAGCTTCAAGCATTCCACTATATGAAATAGCATCATAAGTAACATGCTTGATGTCAGTGTTGGGGTTCGAATTAATAAATTCTTCTACCAACAATTGAGTCGAAGGACTTGTCAATGTATTTGTCAAAATACGAATCACACCACCTTTAGCTAAAATTGACTCCAATTCTAACTTAATTGTACTGTCAAATTTTGACCAACTAACTTCGGATCCTTCAATTTGAGGAGCTCTATACCTTTTCTCATCATATAAAGAAAGAACTGAAGAATTTACTCTTGCGTTTATTCCTCCGTTCGCAAAAGGAGATCTTTTATTCCCTTCTATCTTTATCGGGCGACCTTCTCTTGTTTTTACAACGATGTCGCAGAAGTCATATCCGTCAGTATAATTTGTTGCAAAATAATTAGCTACTCCAGGATTGGTTTTATCTCCTTTTATAAGATGAGGAATAACTTTGTTAACTGGAGTTTCACATGCTGCAAGTGAAGCAGCAGTAACACCAAATCCTAAGTACTTTAAGAAATCTCTTCTGCTTGTATTTGAGTTTTCCAATAAATTCTCTTCGCCCAGAAAATCTGCAGCTGGAAGGTATTCATTAAACTCTTTATTACTAGTATCTTGAAAAGCTGAAGCATCATTCAACTCTTCAACTCCTTTCCAATATTTTTTATTATTTGACATAAGCTAAGTACTGCTTCTTGTTAAATCTTAATAATGACATTTTGAACATTCAATTCCACCCAACTCTGAAACCGTTATGGTTCCATCCTTAAGGTACTGTTGTTTAAGTTCTTTTGGCAATCGATCATGAATCTCATCATAGTAACCATTGCCAGCCATCTGAACTTTTGTTTCTCTGTGACAATTTATACACCAACCCATTGTTAATGGCGCCCACTGCTTCCCAACAGTATAAGTTTCAACAGGTCCATGACATTTTTGACAGGCAATTTTTCCTATCGAAACATGCTGGGAATGATTAAAGTAAGCATGATCAGGAAGATTGTGCACTTTCACCCATTTAATAGGCTTTTGATTTGAACCATACGTTTTTGTAACAGGATCAAAATCCAATGCGGCATAAATTTTCCCAATTTCTTCTTTACCATATTTAGGTCCTTCCTGAATATAAGTATGGCAATTCATACAAAGATTCGCAGAAGGAATTCCTGCTGACTTACTATAGCTAGCACTGTAGTGGCAGTAATTACATTCAATTCCATTTTGTCCAGCGTGCAATTCATGAGAAAACTTGAT
>CAYPJC010000192.1:0-4807 GCA_964410855.1 uncultured Flavobacteriales bacterium
GTTGAAAGAGCTGAAATTGATTGCTGTGAAGCCAGTTTGATTGGAATAAAAGTAAGCTGGATGCGGTGAATATAAACCTGTGAAAAAGCGAGATATGTCGTGGAAAAACAGGATGTCATTTCCCCAAAGTCCGTAGAAGAAAAGGGAAAATAGCGAAAGAGCAGAAAGAGCCAGAGCTGAGTTCTGATGTTTGCAAAGGTTGACGCAGAGGAGAAAAACATCTGCCACGGAGCAAAGAAGCGTGGGTGGCTACTATACAATTCAATAACCAGCTATCATTTATCATCATTCCTACATAAAAGGATTTTAAATAGTATGCCCAAAAACCGTAAACCTGTATATAAAAAAGGTGGTATACAACAACTTTTTAGCATAGATTGGGATGATTCAGAAAAATCACTCATACTGACATCGTGCGAAGAACTAAATGATACAAGTTGGGGTGCTTGGTTTGGAGAAATACAAAGTATTTTAAGAGCTGGTAGTCATGAGAATCGTATTTTTAAAAAGTGCCGTGTTGACCTTAGCTATTGTTCATGGGCTGATCCTTTGCCCTTATTATCACTTGCATTAACATTAAGTGAATATGAAGAAACGGGAGGGAAAGTGTTAATAGTTTTTCCTGCTATTCCAAGCAATAATGAAATTAATGATGCAAAGGGATTCCTTAGTGATTTTAGCAAGAAAAAGACACACTCAAATTTTGAAAAGGAAGTAGAGTCTCTCTATTCTCGTTCAGAAGAACAAAGAATCAAACGCTTAGATGAGCTGAGCGATGAACAACCAGAATCTCATATTACTGATTTAAAGAACACCCTTCAAGAGTTAACAAAATATCGCTTAATTATAAATCAAGCCCGTTTTCTTAAGTTTTTATATAGAGAAGGTTTTCTTAATATTTTTACTCAAGACAATGTTGTAACTCCTTGTTCCAATTTAAAACAATCTCAATCTAGAAAATGCAAAACAGGTGATACCCTTCTTACATCGCTTCCACATTTACTCAATGAATTACCCGTTTCTTTAGCCTTTGAACGCAGTACCTGCTTGATTGCAACAATTCTAAAACTAAACACCGACGATATAGCTGACACGTTTCAAAAAATTGACAAATGGATTGAGCAAGAATTACATAAAAATATCTCCCAAGTTGTGTATGAAGAAGTCCCTAATTGGGCACAAGGTGACTTACAATATCGTTTAGTTATATTACTCCGCGAAACTCTACATAACATAGCAGAACACGCCTATAAAGATAAAAAAATAGGTCTTGCCGCTGTTTACATTCGCTATAGAGAAGGTGCGTTAGGGGAGGATTCAACTACATGGAGTCAACTCAAGCAATTTTCTAAGCGTGAAACAGATCAAAAGAAAACACCTCTACTTCAAACAAATAAATTAGATTCATTTTCAAATACCAGATCTGGTTTTTTTGAGGTATTCATCTTAGACTCGGGACAAGGGATTTTTGACAGTTTAGGTAAAAAATCAACCGAAGATGAATTAAATAATCTTCACCAATCAATGCTAGATGTTTTTTTTCGCAACAATACTTCAAAAGGTAAAAACCGTTCAACTGAACATGGTGGTCTCTACCTCTTAAGAGAATTACTAATACCTCATCAGGATTACTTTAGAGTTAGAGATGGGGATGCTTGGTGGGGTACACAAGTACATTTATTTAATGAAGAAACCAGAAACCAAGTTATAACTAAGCATACATTTGAGAAAGACTTTGGAAAAAAGAAGCTAAAGGGACTTGCTTGGACAGTCCGGGTATCATGGTTGGAAGCACAAGATTCTTCTGGTAAAAACCAGTTATGGCGAAAAGTTGAAAATAGCACTGAACAATCTCTAATTCGTAAATTATTTAAAAATAATAATACGCTCTCTTTCTCTTCCAATAAAGTAATTAAAGATTCTCGTTTTTCACCATCTAGAGTGTATCCTCAGATTAATACTGAGGTGGAGAAAGACTCTACTGATTTTTTATTTCTTCCTCACCCATTTTTGATGAAGAATGTTATACAAAACGAAATCAGAACATTTTTAAGTGAATTTAACAATTATGAAAAAATAAACTTAATAATTGGGGACGTCCCTTCAGAAGAGGCTACAACTTATTTAGCTGCAATAGTTCGTGCTAATAAATTTCAAGAACCATTACTTTCAACCATTGTACAAATAACAATTGTTACCCGTGAGTTACGTGTATGTATTCTAACGCGAAACAGTGAAAGTTTATTTGAAATCAATAAATCAGAAGTGAACAGTTTTTTTGATGAAAATATACTCAATAATATTACCAACTATCTAAAGACACTTAGATCACATGATAGCCAAAGAGTTAAAGAAATTGTAACTAAAACCTCGTCAAATTCTAACCATGCTGACTTCATAAAAGAAGAAGTTATATGGGAAGAAGCTCTAAAAGATAATGATGGTTTAATACTTAAGCCTTGTTTAACAATTGGTGGGTATCTTGATTTTCCTCATTCGTTAACGCACCCATTATGCAGAGAAATATACGCATTAAATCTTAAGCGTCTTACAGGCTTATCAATTATGGGCTGCCGTTTAGAAAGTCTAGATTCATTAGTGGATAGCTTGGTCACACGTTTCAATGCCGAGATTCACCCAAGGTCATCAAAAAAACATTCAAAAAGTTCAACAATAATTATCCAAATCGGTAGTATCAAGGTCACTGGGTATACTGAGGATGCTGAAAACCAAGCGAATAATCCAGTATTTCATTTTTTTCAACATCCATCAGGAAACGCTACAGGGGCTTTTTTGTTACCGTGGATAGGCCATGGAGAAAAAATCACTAAAATTAAAGACCCTAAAGCAGCCTATAACTATAGACGTGTTGGAAAAACTCCCGTTATTTCACGAGGTGGGTGGAAAAGCTACGAAATTCCAAGGTATGATCAAGATAAGCTGTGCATCTATGAGAAAAGCCCAAAGGATAGTTATCGAGCTTGGCAAGAGCCCAGTCGTAGTCCCATGAAATTAGGTCATTGGGTTTATGGAGGGCATCATGAAATTTTTACAATAAATTTATTATTAGCTTTTAAATCTGAATTTGATCATATTGGTTCTGGAAATTCACTTGCAAAATTCACCTATGCTAATTTTTTCAATATATTCAATATTAAAGTTGAAGATTTGAATGAACAGAATAAAAAACTAATTTCAAATATAAAAGAGGCCAATTTCAAACACGTATTACATAATGACTTATGGAAAGAAAAACCTATATTAGTTTACCCCTCTCATCCCGTCACCGATCATATTATCAATGAATTTCTTAGTTTATTAGAAGACCAGGCATTATTAAGAGTTCGCGATAACCTAATATCTATTTTACCTATTCGTCGTCATAGAAGTGGTTCTGGTCTTCAAATTCCTGGACTAACATTGGAACGATTAAATGATGCTATTAATACTGAGGAAAACCGCCCAGTTGTTTATTTTGATGATGGTGTCATTAGTGGTAGAACCTTTATAGAAGTCAAACGTTTATTACATGGCATGGGATATGGCGATATATATTCAGTTGTGCTTCTTGATCGACAGAGACTTCCTTCTGTATACCATTTAAGGAACAAGAAACACGTTGGCTATTGGCGTTTAGACGCTCCATCAATGGGAGGCAAAGCACATTGCCCTCTTTGTCATGCTATTGATAAGGTAACTACAATTGAAGAATCTATTGTTAGTGAAATCCATAAGCAACGCCTGATGGAATGGTGTGATACATGGAAAGAACTTGATCCAAGCACACAATGGGGCAATAAAGGTTTACGACCTATCCCATTAACCCTTAAAAAACCAAATAGACGATTTTGTTTACGCTATGATTCTGATACTGAAAAGTATGAAAGCCTTGGAGAAAAAGATGAACAAGGTATTTTATTAACAAATTCAGCAGGGCTAATTGCTTGGGTAACTGAGCTTCATTCCGTTACTTCCCGCGATGATTTTTCTTTACAATTAATAAATAAGGAATCAGAGAACTTATCTGGTGAAGTACGCATTCAATTATTAGCAAGCCAATTACTATTATTTACAACAGAATTTGATACGACACAAGCTAAAAAACTTGCCAGGGGATTAATAGAGGAGCTCTGGCATTTGCCAAAGGATGATCGGCACAGTGCATTAGCCTGCTTAGTAATAATAAGTTGCTTAAAAGAACCTTTTTTATTAATAAAACTGAAGTTTCCTATAAATTCATCATGCGACCATGCGAAGCAGCACAGCTACGAAAGAATTTACAGGGGAGTTGCTCGGTTTAGGGCAAAGCCTATGAAAATCATTATCCAAAGCGGCTTCGGCAATGATGCGGCGAACATCTGAAAAAGCAAAACTACCTCGCCCCTTCACTTTATGCCGACGATCAGGATTGGTTTTCAGCCGATCCGCATAAATCCATGTTATTGTCGATGCCATCATGCAAAAATTCAGGTGGTTGCTTACCGCCTGTGCATTTCGGCACTGACTTTTCTGGCTACCAATATCCTGCTTGAGTTCTTTGAAACCGGATTCGATTTTCCACCGTGCACCATAGTACTCAATAATCTGGGTGACAGACAACTCTAAATCTGTGGTAAACAGTGTAATCCATCGTGTCCTGCGAAAAACCCAGACGACCCGAACGGGACGTTTCAATGATTTCAACATGACAATGCGGTCATAGGCTCTGGTTTTGCGCTGCTTCCCATAAAGATTGACGCTATACTCTTTCGCTTCCAGTTGAACGGACCGAGCCATTTCGGTTGCCGTTCCCAAACGTTCACCATAC
>CAYPJC010000193.1:0-460 GCA_964410855.1 uncultured Flavobacteriales bacterium
ATTTCGGCAATTAGAAATAAGCCTGTTAGCGGTGCGTGAATTACACCGGCTATCAATCCACCCATTCCAACCAATGTAAAATTGCGTTCAGAAATACCAATAAAATTTAGGTGGTTAACCACTTTTGCAAATACAAAGCCAGTTATGGATCCTAAAAATAATGAAGGTGCAAAAATTCCTCCAATTCCACCAGCACCAAATGTAATTGAAGTTGCAACAGCCTTTGCTAAAACTACTAACACTAAATACCCAAAAGCTATCCTTGAATTCACTTAAATAGGTGCCGTTAAGTGCATCAGTGGCATTTCCATTTAACAACATTTTAATGATACCAAACCCTTCTCCATAAAGTGGAGGTATAAAAAAGATGAGCAAGCCTAAAAAAATAGAACCAACTATCATGCGCCTGTATATTCCATTTATATCTTCAAATTTATTTTCAATAGACCAATACACTTTG
>CAYPJC010000193.1:492-4793 GCA_964410855.1 uncultured Flavobacteriales bacterium
AGAAGTATGTATAATGGAACATCCGCTAATGTGAAGCCTTCGAGTACTTTAACATTAAACAAAACTTCATCACCTAAGATGAAGAATGAAGTTAAAGCAGCTGAAACAGATGCCATGAGTAGAGGTATAAGCGAGCCTGCGGTAAGGTCAAGCATGATTACTTCTAAAGCAAATACTATGGCAGCTATTGGTGCATTAAATATGCCTGACATAGCACCAGCTGCACCACAACCAAGCATTAGTGTTGTTACTTTATAATTGGACTTAGCTAATCTTGCGAAATTTGATCCGATAGCACTACTTGTCCCAACAGTAGGGCCTTCTAATCCAACAGATCCTCCAAATCCAACGGTGATAATACTGGTAATAATAGAAGAGTAGGTAGCCTTTTTACTCATTCGAGACCGTTTCTTTGAAATAGCATACAATGTAGCTGGAATTCCATGACCAACTTTTTCTTTAACTACATATTTCACGATGAGAACTGTGAGAGCAATACCTATTCCAGGGTATAAGAAATAGAGGTAATTTTCATAATCGGCAACATTTTCAGACTTCAGTAGAGACTGAATAAAATGAACCATGTTTTTAAGTACAACAGCTACAATTCCAGCTGAGAAACCAATTAATATGCTAAGCAACAATATAAATTGTTTTTCACTTATATACTTATGCCGCCAAACTAAAAGTTGACGGATTGCCAAGCGAATTTGCTTAGGTAATTTTAGGTAAAAGTCTGGGATTGTCTTATTCAAGGGCAATTATTTTAGATCAACATTTGACGATTTAAAATGCAAATCTCTTTGTGGGAATGGAATAGTAACCTTATTTTCTCTAAATTTTTTCTCTATTGCAAACCTTAATCTACTTTTTACATATTCAATTCTCCAGATTTTTTCTGACCAAAAATAAAGCTCAAAGTCCAAGGATGAATTTCCAAAATCTGCAAAGCTGACAAACGACTTTAGCCGGTC
Organism: uncultured Flavobacteriales bacterium; assembly: GCA_964410855.1. Lineage (GTDB taxonomy): Bacteria > Bacteroidota > Bacteroidia > Flavobacteriales_E > Vicingaceae > JAVJQS01. The sequence goes on from CAYPJC010000193.1 coordinate 1,467, forward strand.
AGAAATATCTTCATCTTCCAAAGCAGCCTCCATCAATAATTTTTCTACCAATTCTACATCTGAACCGTAAGCAACACCAACCGCAACATTAAATCGAGTTAAAATATTACTATTGCTCCAATTAATTACTCGATTATTAATGAGTTGAGAGTTTGGAACAATGAGAACAATGCCATCTCTTGTCCTTACCTTAGAAGTTCTTAGTTTAATGCGTTTAACAATAGCGACTATGCCGTTTTCAAATTCTATTATATCACCAATAACAACATCTCCTTCAAAAAGCAATATAATTCCTGAAATGAAATCACGAAAGGCTTCTTGTAATCCGAAACCTAAGCCAACAAAAAGAGCAGAGGAACCAATTAATATAGGGGTAATGTCGAATCCGACTGTTTTAATGGTAAAAATGAATCCTAATACATAAATAATGTACTTTCCAATTTGAACTATGGCGTGTCTTTTGCCTTCAGTTATCCATTTTTTTCCACTAACTTTTCGTTCAACAACTCTTTCTAACCCTTTGACAACTAGTTGAATAAAAAATATAATTAAAACAACAACTAAAATATCATAAATAGAAAGCTGATAGTCTTTAAGAGAGATCAACTCAAATTCTAGAATTCCTTTTACAGAGATCCAAAAGCTTTTGATTCCTAACCACAAATTGTTTAGTCTTTCGCTCATATTTATCGAAGTATGATTCTTCCAAGTTCATTAGCTAAAGCTTTTTTAGCTTCTAAGAGTTTAGTCATTTCAATGATAATTGACTCATAATCTTCGGGATTTTCTTTAAGTTTAGATTGTCGATCTACAATCATTTCTTGAACTTTATTTAGTCTCCACGAGCAAACTCCTTTGCTCACTGCCTTTGGAAGAACTTGGTCTTCTGAAACGGTAAGGATTTTATGCTTTTCTTCCCAGTTCAAACTTAGTGCATATTTTTCAAGTAGGCATTCAATTACAAAAACACTAAACTCTTTATCTTCGTGAGCCACGAGATCATTTTCTTTTATACTTTCATTCTTGTCAACGCGACTCTTAAAAAAGGTATAAATTTTAGTGTATAGTGAATTGCTAAATTTTAGCTGATCTTGTTCAACTTCGTGAATCAAATATTCAGCTACAGTTGCCTCAATAAGTTCAATTTCTTCCTTCTTTTTCTTTTTTCCCTGTTCATTATTTTCTACTGGAATTTGGATGTTATGATTTCCAAATTTTATAAGGGTGCGAATGACGTTCTTTTCTTGGTAATCTAAGAGAGCTGATGCTGATTCGACTGTTTTAGGGTCATTAATTTGAAATTGATCGTCAGAAAAGGAACGTTGCTCTTCTCTTTCTTTTAATTGTATTTTTTTCGAGAGCTTACTTCTTCTTATTTTGTTTAGCTCACTTAACAAAGCTTGCTCATCAATATCCATTAAATTGCTGCAATCTTGAATATAGACAGAACGAGCAATCGGATCGGGAATTAGCGCAATAGAGCCCACAATTTCCTTAATAAGATTGGCCCTCTTTATTGGATCATCACCCGTATCGGCAAGTAGTAAGTTTGTTTTGAAACGGATGAAATCGACGGCGTTCTTTTGTAAAAATGCAGCCAACTCTTCGTTGCTGTGAGACTTAGCAAATGAGTCTGGATCTTCACCCTCCGAAAAAGAAATAACCTTAACGTTCATTCCTTCTTCCAAAATCATGTCTATCCCACGAAATGCTGCTTTTATTCCTGCAGCATCGCCATCAAACAAAATAGTGATGTTTGAAGTATATCGTTTTATTAAACGAATTTGTTCCGTTGTGAGCGAAGTCCCTGATGAGGAAACTACATTTTCAATGCCATTTTGATAGAAAGAAATCACATCTGTATAACCTTCGACCAAGTAACAGTTATCTGCTTCAATAACCTTCTTTTTGGCCAGGTTTAATCCATAAAGCACCCTGCTTTTATGGTAAATATCTGATTCAGGAGAGTTGAGGTATTTTGCTGCTTTTTTGTCACTTGAGAGTGTTCTTCCCCCAAAACCAATGACTCTTCCTGAAATATTTTGAATTGGAAATATGACTCTGCCTTTAAAACGATCAAAGTGTTTTTCTCCTTTGACAATAGTGATACCTGTGCGCTCAAGAAATTCTAGCTTATAGCCCTTTTTTAAGGCAGCTAATGTAAAAGCATCCCAAGAATCAGGGTTATAACCAAGCCTAAATTTTTTGATGATATCTTCCCTGAAACCCCGTTCTTTAAAATAACTTAAGCCTATTGCTCGGCCACCATCTGAGTCATGTAATTGTTTTTCAAAGAATTCGGCTGCATATTCTGAAACAATGAATAAGCTCTCTTTTGCATTTAATTCTTGAATTTGTTCAGCCGTTTTTTCCTCTTCTTCAATTTCAATATTGTATTTATTAGCTAAAAATTTTAGGGCCTCAGGATAGCTATAATGTTCGTGCTCCATTATAAAATTAATAGAGCTTCCCGCTTTACCGCATCCAAAACATTTGTAAATTCCTTTTGAAGGAGAAACTGTAAAAGAGGGAGTCTTCTCATTGTGAAAAGGACATAATCCCAATAGGTTAGCTCCTCTCTTTTTAAGATTTACATATTCCCCCACTACTTCGTCAACACGAGCAGTTTCAATTATATTATCAACGGTTTCCTTTGGAATCAAAGTATGGAATTTGAAATCTAAGTTACAAAATTAGCAATGAGTTATTGCTTTAATTCGAGTAGAGTGGAATCTTTCTTGGTGAGCATTTCATTTAGATTGATGGCTTTAATTAAAGTGCCATCAGTATTAAACACTTTCCATACTTCAACTCTTAAATTCTTTTTATATTGACCAGATATCTTTTGAGCTCCATCTGGATAATATACTAAAGCATACCCATTTCTGATTCCATTTTTATAAACTCCTTCGCTCCAAATAAACCCATTTTCATAATAGTAAATCCACTTTCCATGGCGCTTCCCATCAATCAATTTTCCCTCAATTTTTTTAATACCGCTTGGATAGAACTCTGTTATTTGCTCCGTTTTTGGTGGTATGTAAGTATCTTCAATTTCAGACTTATTGTTTGCTTCTTTCGTGTTGCAAGCAATCAAGAGGAAAAGAATTAGGATAGAAATAAAATTTTTCATCTCGTTTATTTTTTTCTTTCAGTAGTATAGATTACCATGTCTTTTAGGCTTTGTTTTGCTTCATTATTTGGAAATTCGTTCAATATTTCTAAAGCCTGATCCCTATATTCATGCATTTTTTTAGTGGCATAATTAATTCCTTCCGAAGCAGTTACAAAATCAATGACTTCTTGTACTTTTTTCTGATTGTTGTT
>CAYPJC010000194.1:0-4781 GCA_964410855.1 uncultured Flavobacteriales bacterium
ACCAAGACCATATATTATTAATGGAGGCTCACGAACGGGAAATATATCAGTTATTCAGGAAGTTATTGGCAATACGGGTAGTTATACAATTCCCTCGAGTTACTTAAATCTCTTTTCTAATATAAATTCCGTTCCATATACAGATGCCTTTGAGGTTACATTGGGCATGGCAAATCAGGATATTATTACTTATACGGTAGGCATAGAAACAGTTATAACAATTTTTAGCTATGATGATTATCACTTAATGATAGTCCCTTGATTCTTACAAGTATATAGCAACATAATTTTAGTAATTAAAATCTATAGAGTAATTACGAATTAATTATTTTATGGTAAAATAATTAATCGAACCTTAACAACAAGATAGTCTTTACTATTCAGTAAACTAAGCTGATAAAAGGAGCGTTTTAGAGGTTTTAAATTGCAAGCTAATGTGTATTTTACACAAAAAACTTGCAATAAATGATCCAAAAAATATCGGATCAAAATCAACGAGATTTATTTCAAGCCTTACTTAAAGATTTTATTGATTTGAGTCACCCTTTAGTTGTCGAGATGGTTGTTCAGACACACAATAGTGGACACTACCACATTGAGTTGGTAAGGTTCGACTGATTAAGGATTACAATAAAACTAACATTTAGCTGTTAACATCTAGCGTTGGAGATTAAAACTAGAGCATGGTTTAGCTTTAACTTAGTCAAAACTCTTCACTCAACCGAATGCTAATGATTTCAACGATAATAAATCAAATTAATCTTACAGGACCTGCAACAGACTCTTTATCTCAAGGAGATGTTCAAACTGAGAAAACACTTTCAATCTTAGAATTAATTACATCTGGTGGCGTAGGTGGAATGATAATTATGTTTTCGCTATTTGTGCTTTCTATTATTGCAGTTTACATTTTTATTGAGCGTTTCATTTCAATTAAAAAAGCTTCAGAAGAGGATCAAAATTTCATGAATCAAATAAAAGATTTTATTCATGACGGGAAATTAGAAGCAGCTAGGTCTTTATGCAAAAGCACCCCTACCCCCATTTCAAGAATGATTGAAAAAGGAGTAAATAGAATTGGCAAGCCATTAGTTGACATAGCTGCGGCTATCGAAAATACAGGCAAACTTGAATTATTTAAACTTGAAAAAAATCTGGCAACATTAGCTACCATTTCAGGAGCAGCCCCAATGATAGGATTTCTAGGAACTGTTATTGGGATGATATTAGCTTTTCACCAGATGGCAGCAGCAGGAGGAAATATTGATGTTGGAATGCTATCAGAAGGAATATATACTGCAATGGTTACAACAGTTGCAGGATTAGTTGTTGGTATTGTAGCCTATATCGGTTATAATTTACTTGTTACTAAGGTTGAAAAAGTAGTGTTTAAAATGGAAGCCAGATCAACTGAGTTTTTAGATATCTTAAATGAACCTGCAAAATAATGGCACTAAAATCTAAAAATAAAGTCAGTCCTAATTTCAATATGTCATCCATGACTGATATTGTTTTTTTGCTACTTATATTCTTTATGCTTACTTCTACCCTAGTAAGTCCAAATGCATTAAAACTATTACTACCTAATAGTTCAAGTAAAACCCTTGCGAAACAAACCGTATCTGTTTCTATCACAAAAGAGTTGGATTATTACATCGATCAACAACAGATAGAATTTGCTTTTATGGAACCAATGCTCATCGAGAAAATGGGTAATAATCCTGAAAATTCAATTATTCTCCATGTTGATAAGCAGATAGCCGTGGAAGAAGCTGTTAAAATAATGGACATTGCAAGTCGCAATAAATTCAGAATGGTTTTAGCAACAAAATCTAAATAAGATTGGAGGAAGAGGAAAAAAATAAAAGAACGGGTTTAATCATAAGCATCCTTTTTCATGGCTTATTGATTCTTGTTTTTGCATTTTTTGGATTAACTATCTAGATCCGCCACCTGAGGATGAAGGAATTACCATCAATTTTGGCACTTCAGATCAAGGAATGTTGAATAATCCCAACAACACCATTAATCAAGAGGTAGAGAATACTCCCACAGAAACAGTTGTTTCAGAACAAGCTCCTGCCGAGAACGTTGACGAGGAAGTTCTCACTCAAAATTCAGAGGAGGCACCTTCTATTGACAAGAAGAAAGAAAAGAAAGAAGAAATTGTAGAGCCTGTAAAAAAAGAAGAGCCTAAGCCCGATAAAAATTTAAGCGACGCATTAAATAAATGGAAGACAAAATCTCCTGCAAGCGGAGGTGGTGATGGAAATACCGGAACGCCCGGCGACCAAGGAGATATAAACGGTGATCCAAATAGCTCCAATTATACAGGTGGTGGAGATGGTAATGGCATTTCATTCAATTTGGCAGGAAGAACAATGGTTAATAAACCGAAGATTCAAGATAACTCGCAAGAGGAAGGCAGAGTTGTAGTAGATATATTTGTTGATAAGTATGGCAAAGTGATTAGAGTCAATGCCGGTGCACGTGGATCAAACACCACAAACTCAACTTTATTAAAGAAAGCCAAAGAAGCAGCACTTGCCACTAAATTTAATGCAAATCCAAATGCACGGGAAGAGCAAAAAGGTCAAATGACGTTCATATTTATTTTGAATTAGTGACCTATCAGCAGACGCTCGAATACCTTTTCAAGCAATTACCGATGTATCAAAGGCAAGGTAAATCTGCCTTAAAAAAAGACTTAAAAAATACAATTTCGCTTTGTGATCATTTAAATAATCCCGAAAAGCGGTTTAAAAGTATTCACATAGCCGGAACAAATGGAAAAGGATCAACTGCTCATATGTTAGCAGCTATCTTCCAAAAGGCAGGATATAAAACCGGCCTATACACTTCACCTCATTTAAAAGATTTTAGAGAACGAGTACGAATTAATGGAGAAATGATTTCTGAAGATGAAATAATTGACTTTGTTCAAAGATATAAGCCCCCATTTGAAGAAATTCAGCCTTCATTTTTCGAATGGACTGTTGCCTTAGCTTTTAATTTTTTCGCCAAAGAAGAAGTAGATATTGCAATTATAGAAACAGGGCTTGGAGGCAGACTAGATTCGACCAATGTATTAACCCCTGAATTAAGTATAATCACAAACATCAGTTTCGACCATATGGATTTATTGGGCGAAACGTTGAAGGAAATTGCTTTTGAAAAAGCTGGAATTATTAAAAAAGAAGTACCTGTAGTTATTGGTAATCACTCTCAACAAAAAACTGTTTTTTTAGAAAAAGCCATTCAGATGAATTCTCTCATTTATTTTGCAGATTCATTAAAAACCAACATTAGCCTACAAACCGACTTATTGGGAATATACCAAACCCAAAATTTAAAAACGGTCTTTCAGACTTGGTTGGTTCTGAGAAAAAAAGGCTGGAAGATCAGTTTTTCTCACTTAGAAATGGGATTACAAGAAGTTGCAAAAAGCACTGATTTAAGAGGCAGGTGGGAAATACTTTCCAAAGAACCATTAACTATTGCAGAAACGGCTCATAATGAAGATGGAATAAAGCAAGCTTTAAAACAATTACAAGAATACGAGCCTTCAAAGATTCATTTTGTCTTAGGATTTGTGAAGGATAAAGACATTCAGAAAATACTAAGTCTATTCCCAAAACAAGCAAATTATTATTTCTGCCAAGCCAAAGTTCCGAGGGCTGAAAGTGCTTTAATCGCATATAACTGCGCAAAAGAGCTGGGGCTAAAGGGAATGCATTTTGATGATGTTGAGAAAGCCATTGAAAAAGCAAAAAGCGAAGCAAAAGCAACAGATGTTATTTACATAGGTGGAAGCAACTTTATAGTTGCTGAGGCGCTATAAATATTTCTAAAAGAAAGTTGTTAGATTTGGGAATTCATGTATATTTGCACTCCGAAAAAAACGGGCGATTAGCTCAGTTGGTTCAGAGCACCTCGTTTACACCGAGGGGGTCGGGAGTTCGAATCTCTCATCGCCCACAAAAGCCAAGGCAATTAGTCTTGGCTTTTTTCATTTTTACATTTAAGATTTAGAGGCATTAGCTCAGTTGGTTCAGAGCACTACCTTGACAGGGTAGGGGTCACTGGTTCGAATCCAGTATGCCTCACAAGAGAATGAAATCTTTGCATGAAATGCAAGATATTTTTAGTTTTATAAACCTTAAGTTTATTTAAAAGTGAAATGAAACTAAAAAATATGATTCTGAGAATCAGAAGCAAGATTTCATTTTGACCTTGGAGTATCTTGATCACCGCAGGTAATCCAACCTGCTCGCCGAAATAGAATGAAGGAGAGTATGCCTCACGGGTTTCAGATCAATACTCTTCTTTATGTTAAAGCATCAAAGACCTTCCTAAAGGGAATTATGCATTACAAATATGTTGTTAAACTTTTTATTTAAATAGTTTTATATAGTCTCTAAATAGATAAATCTTTCCTCTTTTTGCTCCCGTTATTTCTTTTATTATCTGAAGACTTTCTAATTCATTTAGGCTTAATAGACAAAATTTAGGCTGTTTTTGATTAAACATTTCCAAGTGGACAAAAATTAGGCTGTATAATTTTCATGAATTAGACTTTCAAAAAAGCATCAATAAACTTCATTTTTCTGCTCATAGATAGACCATTATGGTTTCTAAGTTTGTTCTTTAAATCTGCAAAATGTCCATCTATTGCATTGGTTGTATTTGGGATATTTAATTCGATATAATCATACCAAGTAAACAACCAGGGCAAGTTGCTTTTTAGGCTTCGATAAGCCCTCACAGCTTGCCATCTTCTA
>CAYPJC010000195.1:0-4762 GCA_964410855.1 uncultured Flavobacteriales bacterium
GATTGCTTCTTCATTCCGCTGCACTCCATTCATCGCAATGGCGTAGTTTACATAGCAATACTGCTACGGAAGAAAAATTAGCTAAAGCATGGATGCTCAATAGATTGCTCGCAGTTTTTCATATCGGCTTTAGACAAGTTCAATTCATTAACCAGCCCAACCTTCTCTATCTAAACTTCGGTACTGTATTGCTTCCGCTAAGTGAGTTGGTTGAATATTTTCACTGGCATCCAAGTCAGCGATTGTCCTTGAAACTTTTAATATTCGGTCGTAAGCCCTTGCGGATAGACCTAATTTATCCATTGCCTTTTTTAATAACTCTTGCCCTTGAGCATCTATTTTGCATATTGACCTTAATTGCTTGGACCCCATCATGGCATTCGAATGAATTCCTTCATTTGATTTATATCGTTCCTCTTGAATTTCCCGAGCTTTTATTACACGACTTCTTATGGACTCACTTTTCTCAGCCAATCTATCTTCTGATAATTTTTCGAAATTTACTGGAGTTACTTCAACGTGCAAATCAATTCGATCAAGCAAAGGCCCTGATATCCTATTTAAGTATTTATGAACCATGCCCGGAGCGCACATGCATTCTTTTTCAGGATGATTATAATAACCACATGGACAAGGGTTCATTGAAGCCACCAACATAAATGAAGCAGGGTAATCCACCGTAAACCTCGCTCTTGAAATAGTTACTTTTCTTTCTTCCATCGGCTGCCGCATAACTTCTAATACAGTTCGTTTGAATTCAGGTAATTCATCCAAGAAAAGCACCCCATTGTGCGCTAATGAAATTTCTCCAGGCTGAGGAAATCCACCTCCACCAACTAATGCAACATCACTTATCGTATGATGTGGCGAACGAAATGGCCTCTTAGTAATGAGCGATGTATCTGAATCCATATGACCTGCAACTGAATGAATTTTAGTCGTTTCCAATGCTTCGTGTAAATTTAAGGGCGGTAAAATAGTTGGCAATCGTTTTGCAAGCATCGTTTTCCCAGCTCCTGGCGGACCTATCAGAATAACATTATGACCTCCTGCAGCAGCTATTTCCAATGCTCTTTTAATATTTTCCTGACCTTTTACGTCTTCAAAGTCAAAATCTGTTGAAGTCAATTTTTTATAGAATTCTTTTCTAGTATCTACTAGGGTTTGTTTTAAGTCGATTTCCTTATTAAAAAATTGGATTAGTTCCAATATATTTTCTATCATATTCTATTTCTATCCCATAAACCTCCAAGCCATCTACTATTGCCGCTTCTCTTGCATTCTGAGCTGGCAGTATCATTCCCTTAAATCCTTCCTTTTTGGCTTGTATAGCTATTGGCAATGCTCCCTTCATAGGCTGCAAACCTCCATCTAAGCCCAATTCTCCCATGATCACATAACTGCCAATACCCTCTGACTCTATTTGCTCAGATGCGGCCAATATGCCTGCTGCTATGGTTAAATCATATGCAGAACCCTCCTTTCGTATATCTGCAGGAGCCATATTTATGACTACCTTCTTACCAGGTATTTTATATTTATTGTTCTTTAATGCAGAATCTATTCGATGGTGGCTCTCTTTTACAGCGTTATCGGGAAGACCTACCAAGTGAAAATTAATTCCCTGGCTGATATTTACCTCCACTGTAATTGTTATTGCATCAACCCCTTGAACTGCACTCCCATAGGTTTTTATTAGCATGACATTTCTAAAATTTTTCTAACTTAGTGGCAAGATAAAGATAAATGAAAATATGCAAGCCTATCTCTTTATTATTATTAGTCCTTTCCTTTTCAATTGGTTTGTTAGGCCAAAATGTTTCACTAATTAGAACGATTTATTTTCCTTCTAAGCCCTATGGAGGAATAGATGAACTCAAAGAGTTTGTGAAGCAAGAAATGGTTTATCCCAAAGACGCTCTTAAAGCAGATATAGAGGGAGAGGTTTATATTACTTACAGAGTAAACTATAAGGGTAAGGTTATCTATAAAGAAATTATGGAAGGGAGTGACAGTCTAATTCAAACTGAAGCTTCTAGAATATTTGACAAAATTGCATGGGAGCCTGATAAAGACAGAAATACTAATGCTATTGGCTATGAAAAAATTAAATTCTCATTCGACATCAAAAAGTATGAGCGCTTGTGCAGAAAGAGAGGTTATGACACACTAAATTATGACATCTATCCTGTAGATTTATCATCAAACTATTTTTCAATCAATGAATTGGATGAAAAACCCAAAATTAAAAATGGAAAATCTATAACTATTTATGTTTCAGAGCACATTAAATATCCTCCAATAGCTTATCAAAGAGGACTTTCAGGAAGGGTAACTGTAGAATTTATTATTGAACCCTATGGCAAGACTTCAAATGTCAGGATAGTTGAGGCTACTCCCGGAGGCTGCAATGAGGAAACGGTTCGACTGATGAAGAGTATTGATTGGAAACCAGGATTTAAAGAGGGTAAGGCAGTGCGCACTCTATTTAAATATCAATTATACTTTGTTCATCCCGGAGGAACAGTTCGCTAAAACCCATACATTTCTTCAATTCCATGAATTAATGAGTGAATAACTTTAATATGAATTTCTTGCGCTCTATCTGCATATTCAGAATAAGGAGCCCTTATTTCAACATCGCACATATTGGCCATTTTTCCACCATCTTTTCCTGTTAATCCAATCACTTTCATTCCTTTAGATTTGGCGGCTTTAATGGCATTAATTACATTTTTCGAATTACCTGAAGTACTTATCGCCAATAAAACATCTCCTTTTGAAGCCAAAGCCTCAATATATCGAGAAAAAATAAATTCATAACCATAGTCGTTCCCAACACAGCTAATGTGCGATGGATCTGAAATAGAAAGTGCCGCAATGGGTTTTCGGTCGTTTCTAAACCTTCCGCTGAGCTCTTCGGCAAAATGCATGGCATCACACATAGAACCACCATTCCCACACGAGATAACCTTTCCTCCATTCGAAACAGAATGAAAGATTATTTGGGCTGCATCTTCAATTTTAACAAAATTAGATGGCTCTTTATTAAACTCATTAAGTAGCTGCTCAGCCTCTAGAAAATTCTTCTTTAGTTGCATCAATGGTATGTTTTAAATTTTTTTAAAAATAAATTAAGTCTTGAAATAGATTCTCTAATAAAGTATTAATATTTTCGCTACTCAAAATATTCAAATTTTATGAAAAAGATAGCCTTCTTTACCTTTTTAATTATTTCTTCTGTTTTACAAGCCCAAGAGAGCGGAAATTGTTACCAAAAATACATTAAAGTCTTTGAAAGCCGAGGAGCAGAAGAAGTTGAAGATGGAATTTACGACGATGTTATTGTTTCTATTAGAAAAGGAAGTTTTGCTGATTGCTTTATTGGAAGAGTAAAAGTAATTAATGGGAATGTTGACAACAGATCAATAGAGCTCAGTTTTGTAGATGGAACGTTTGAAAGTTTCGATAGACTATACAAGTATGATGAGCCAGTTAAAATAATCAATGGGGTTTCAAAAACAATGGTAACCAAGGATGAAGAATTGGTAAGCATCATGTTTGTTGGCTCAATTAAAGCAAAGAAAAAAGCATTTAAAAGAGCACCGGACCCAAGTTTTGATCTTTAAACCTCAGCTCGACTATTGCTTTATAATCTTTTTTGTAAGCATGCCTTGCTTGGTCTGAAATCTTATAAAATAGATTCCGTTGTCCATTGAAGTCATATCTATTTTAAAGTCATTTCCCATACCATTGCTTTGGTAAACCAACTTACCTCTTAGGTCAAACATATTTACTTGAAGGACCTTTACATCATTCAATAAATCAACATATAAATAGCCATTTGTTGGGTTAGGAAATACAGTTAACTTAAGTTGCACGTCATCTAAATTGCTCAATCCAACAGGCAGTAGATCTCTAATCATAACATCATCTAATGCAATATCGCTCTCATTACCACTGCCACGTTCAGCTCTAAATATTAGTTTAATATTTCCTACATATGAATTTAGATTAACAGTTTCCATTAACCATGATGACCCTTTATTTCCAGAAATTGGAGTGATAATATCTTCGGTTAAAATACCATCAACCAAAATATCAAGATGCAAACTACCCATATTAGTTCCGAGCATATGGTAGTAAAAACTTAGCTCCGGTTGACTTAAGTTGGAAATATCATAACATCTACTTTCTAGCTTGGCTTCATTCCCTTGCAGTACTCCATCGGCTTCAGCATATAAGTAATTCCCCGAACCACTTGTATGATCCGACATAGGTCCTGTACTACTTGTTGGAGTTGGCCCGTTATTTACATTCCAATCATAGTCGTCATCTGTTCGATTCTCCCAACTATCTAATAAAGTCCCAGGTGACCCCAGCCCGAAATTATCGAAGTCTGTAGTATCAGGATATACGCTAACTAGTGAGGTAGTTGATAAATTATAGTTTAAAATACTATCATTTATGTTATTATCGTCTTTCAAGAGAACGGTCCAAGCTTTTACATTATAACTTCCAGAAACAGACATATTGAATGTTTGTAAAAAGGTGAAATCTAGACTATCTCCTGGAAAAATACTAGCGAAAGATGTATCTATAATAATTGATCCACTATTAACTTGATAAGCAAGAGGTATGGTATCTAAAGGGGTCGTTCCTTGATTTTTAATCCGAACTATTACTGGTTCATTTGGCCCAGCACTACAGGCAGACTTAGACGGCGATAAGATTTTAGCTAATTCAATATCGTTTATAGCCA
>CAYPJC010000196.1:0-4703 GCA_964410855.1 uncultured Flavobacteriales bacterium
CTGTAAAAGAGAGTAGAATTAGCCATGCTCAATTATTTCTTGGAGAAAGTGGCTATGGAGCTCTTCCATTAGCAATAGCTTATGCTCAATATATTAATTGCACCCAAAAAGTGGAGGATGATTCTTGTGGTAAATGCAATTCCTGCATAAAGTTTTTAAAATTGGCTCATCCTGATTTACATTTCTCTTTCCCTGTAGCAACAAATAAAGAAATTAAAGTCAAACCATTAAGTGATCATTTTCTAACTCAATGGCGCGAAATAAATTCCGAAACTCCTTATTTCGACTTAGATGAATGGCATAAAAAAATTGAAATTGAAAATAAACAAAGCTTAATAAATGTTCATGAAAGTCAACATATTATAAAAAAACTGAGCTTAAAAGCATTTGAATCTGAATTCAAGATAATGATTATCTGGAAACCAGAAAACATGAATAGAGATGCTTCGAATAAACTATTGAAATTAATAGAAGAACCTACTGACAATACAATTATAATGTTAGTTGCTGAAGATGCTGAGCAGCTATTACCCACCATTACTTCACGAACTCAATTGGTTCGTGTTCCTCCAATTGAGCCTTCTAAATTGAGTGAAGCACTACAACAAATGGTTCAAATTGATTCTCAAGCTGCTTCTCAATACATTTCATTCGCTGAAGGCAATTTGAATAAAGCGATGCTGAAGTTTAATCAATCGGAAGAAGAATTAAAGTTTTTCGAAATCTTTAAAAATTGGATGCGTGCATGCTATGAAGCGAATGTCGATAAAATGTATCAATGGGTTGAAGAAATTTCCAGCAGAAATGTTGGCAGAGAGCAACAAAAACGATTTCTAAATTTTGCAATAGAGCTGATGCGAGAAGGATTGATAAGAAACTATGGCCCAGATAGCTTAAATCGATTTGATGGAAAGATAAATTCGTTTATGAAAAACTTTGCTCCTTTTGTGCATGAAAATAACATTTTTGGGATCGTAGAAATTCTAAATGATGCCCATTTACACATCTCTAGAAATGCCTATCCCAAAATTTTATTCATGGATATGTCTATGAAGTTTGCCAACTTATTACGGGTCAAAAAACGTACATTTGTTAGTTGAGTGATTTTGAAAAAAATCAATTTTTTTAACCACATCGGTAGTTTTATTGCCGCTAAGATATATAGATTATGGGTTGTGCAACTTGCACGAATAAGGTAAGTGGTGTTCCGTCAGGATGCAAAAGCAACGGAAGTTGTGGGAACGGTGGTTGTAATAAACTAACTGCTTTTAATTGGCTTTCTAATATGTCGTTGCCAGCGAATACTATACCTTTTTCAACAGTAGAAATTCGTTTCAAAAATGGAAGAAAAGAATTTTACAAAAACGAAGATCAGTTAAGTCTTTATGAAGGTGATGTAATAGCTGTAGAGAATTCTCCTGGATTTGATGTTGGAGTAATCTGTTTGGCAGGAGAACTTGTAAGACTTCAAATGCAGAAAAAAAACATGTTCCTTCAAACTAAAGACCTGAAAAAAGTTCTTAGAAAAGCGACTGAAAAAGACATAGAAAAATGGCAAGAAGGTAGAGCAAAAGAGGCTGATGCAATGCAAAAAGCAAGAAAAATTGCGCACGATTTGTCCTTAAAAATGAAAATTTCTGATGTTGAATACCAGGGGGATTTAAGCAGAGTTGTTTTCTATTATACAGCAGAAGAGCGAGTTGACTTTAGAGAGTTAATTGTAAAATTAGCAGACACTTTTAAAACCAGAATTGAAATGAAGCAGATCGGAATGCGGCAAGAAGCAGGAAGATTAGGTGGAATTGGCTCATGTGGTAGAGAGCTCTGCTGCTCAACATGGTTAACTGATTTCCGCTCTGTTTCTACATCTGCTGCTCGCTACAAGCAATTATCCTTAAACCCCAGTAAACTGGCCGGACAATGTGGTAAATTAAAGTGCTGCCTAAACTATGAATTGGATGTCTATTTAGATGAGTTAAAAGCTTTTCCTGACACGAAGCATAAATTGAAAACAACCAAAGGCAATGCTTTCTTTCAGAAGATGGACATTTTCGCCAATAAAATGTGGTATTCCTATCAAGATTCTCCATACGAATTCGTTGAGTTGAGCGTGAATAGAGTGAAAGAAATTTTAAGTGAAAATAAAAAGGGTGATACTGTAGCTGATTTAAAGGAATTTCAAGATATTCCCGCTTCTGTTACTCCTGATTATGCCAATGTTGTAGGACAAGATGATTTAACTCGATTTGATCATAAGAATCAAAAGCCGAAAAAGAGGAGAAATAACAAGCGAAAACCTCGAAGTAATAACAATCGACCTCAACAAAATAATAAGAACTAATACCAAAATATGTTTCGAAATCTATTTTTGAGTTCATTATTTTTAGTTTTAATTGGAGGCTGCAATCAAAGCATGGTCTATGAGGAAAACTTAAAAATTCCAAACGCAAAATGGGACAGAAATAATACCTCTAAATTTAAATTTGGCATAGAAGACTCTCTAGCTCAATATGCGCTTCTTTTAAACTTCCGACACAGCGGAAAGTATCTTTATAAGAATATTTATTTATTTACAAAAACGATAAGCCCTTCAGGTAAACTTGCGGTAGACACTGCTCAAATGATCTTGGCTAATAGTCGAGGAAAATGGCTTGGTAAAGGAATTGGGGATATCTACGATTATCAATTTAAATTTAAACAAGGTCAGCTTTTTCCTGAAAAAGGAACTTACGAAGTCATCATTGAGCAAGCAATGCGAGATGAAGTGCTAACTAATGTTACTGATATTGGGATTGGAATTGAAAAAATAACACCTTAAAAATTGAAAAAAGAGAAAAGAAGTTACAAGTCTTTCGTTCTTGCTTTTTGGCTAAGTGTAATTACCCCTATTCTTATTTTTAGCTTCCTACTTTATGCCGCAGGGAACTCTTGGGCTGGCTTTGATGAATTGCCTTCTTTTGAGCAATTAGAAAATCCAAAAAGTAATCTAGCTACTGAAGTTTATACCGCCGATGGGAAGATATTAGGTAAATATTTTTATCAAAACAGAGTTAATATTAATTACAATGATCTCTCTGAAAATTTAATTCATGCGCTAGTATCTACTGAGGATGAGCGATATTACCAGCACTCCGGAATTGACTTAAGGGGGCTAGTAAGAGCAGTTCTAAATGGAGGAACAAGTGGAGGAGCAAGCACTATAACACAACAGCTTGCAAAAATGCTTTTTTCAGACGCTCCTCAATCAACCTGGGATAGAATCAAACAAAAAATGCAAGAGTGGGTAATTGCTGCTCAACTGGAACGTCGGTACACGAAAGAAGAGATAATTGCTATGTATTTCAATCGATTCGATTTTGTGAATAATGCCGTCGGAATAAAGTCCGCTTCACAAGTATATTTTGGAAAATCTCCTGACAGCTTGAAAGTTGAAGAAGCTGCATTATTAGTTGGGATGCTTAAAAACCCCTCTTTATTTAATCCAATTAGTCGTGCGGATACAACAGTATATAGAAGAAACGTAGTTCTATTTCAAATGAAGAGAAACGGAAAACTATCTACTTCTCAATTTGATAGCTTAAAGAAATTGCCGTTAAGCTTAAACTATTCTAGAGTAGATCACAAAAATGGAATCGCTCCCTATTTTAGAGAAGTGCTTCGTGCTGAATTGAAAAAAATATTTAATGAAAAAGATGAAGATGGGCTAGCTAAACTTCGAAAAGCAAATGGAGAGGCATATGACATCTATAAAGATGGACTAAAGATATATACCACTTTAAATTACAAAATGCAGGAATACGCAGAATGGGCCGTTAAAGAGCATTTAAGCTATCAATTGCAAAAAGATTTTTTCAAAAACTTAGCAAAGAAAAAAAATGCACCTTTTGACCATCGTGTAAGCAAAAAACAAATAGAAAGAATACTAAATACTGCTATGAAAAGAAGCGAACGCTACTTAGTAATGAGTGGGAAACAATGCGCTAACTGTGGCAGAAGGGGACGTTTTCTAGAAACTAAAACAATCAAAGGAAAAGAAATAGCAGTCTGCCTAGCAGATGATTGTAAGCATGAAACACATATCTATGCAAATGACTCCATTTTAGCGGCATTTAGCCGACCAACAAAAATGTCTGTTTTTTCTTGGAATGGAGAAATTGATACAATCATGACTCCAATGGATTCTATTCGTTATTACAAAAGCTTTTTACAGGCCGGTTTAATGTCAATGGATCCTCAAACCGGTTACATAAAAGCTTGGGTTGGAGGAATTGATTACGAGCATTTTGCTTACGACCATGTGCGTCAATCAAAAAGGCAAGTTGGTTCTACCTTTAAGCCATTTGTATATGCGGTTGCTATTGATGAAGGATTTTCTCCATGTTACGAGATACCGAACGTACTATATACATTTAAAAAAGGAGAATTTGGGATATTAAAGGATTGGACCCCTAAAAATAGCTCAGACGACTATGGTTACAATGTAACTTTAAAGTATGGTTTAGCAAACTCAATGAATACAATCTCTTCTTGGGTAATGAAACAATTTGGCCCTGAGCGAGTCATTAAAATGGCTAGAAACATGGGGATTACTGCTCCTTTAGAACCCGTTCCCTCTTTGGCCCTTGGCGTTGCAGATATTTCCGTTTACGAAATGGTGGGTGCTTTTTCAACATTTGCCAATAAGGGAGTTTGGATAAAACCTC
>CAYPJC010000197.1:0-4698 GCA_964410855.1 uncultured Flavobacteriales bacterium
ATTTGAGATACTTAAATAATCACTCTCTATTTTTTTATTTTACAAATCGTTTAGGACGGGATTGGTCTTTTATATAGCTTTCCTAATTTCGCAGCAAAATTATAGCATGCTTCGAACTCACAATTGCGGGGAAATACGCAAAGAATATATTGGCAAAACCATTACTTTATGTGGTTGGGTACAAAAGTCTAGAGATTTAGGTGGACTTACCTTCTTGGATTTAAGAGACCGCTATGGTATTAGCCAGTTGACTTTTAACATGGAGAAAAACAAGACTCTTTGTGAGATGGCTAGAAAATTAGGCAGAGAAGATGTGATCAAAGCAACTGGGGAAGTCATTGAAAGAAGCAGTAAGAACTTAGAATTAGCTACCGGCTTTGTAGAAGTAAAAGTAACAGCCTTAGAGATTTTAAATGCTTCAAAAACTCCTCCTTTTACCATAGAAAACGAAACAGATGGTGGTGAAGAATTGAGAATGAAATACCGTTATTTGGATTTAAGAAGGAAACCAGTTCAAGAAAAGCTTTTCTTGCGCCATCAGCTCTCAAAAGAAGTTAGGGATTATTTAAATGACGCTTCCTTTATAGAGATTGAAACTCCCGTTTTAATAAAATCTACTCCTGAAGGAGCTAGAGATTTTGTGGTTCCTTCTAGAATGAATCAAGGGGAATTTTACGCTTTGCCTCAGTCGCCGCAAACTTTCAAGCAATTGCTAATGGTATCAGGCTTTGACCGCTACTTTCAAATAGTTAAGTGTTTTAGAGATGAGGATTTAAGGGCAGATAGGCAACCTGAATTTACTCAAATTGACTGTGAACTGACATTCGTTGAGCAAGAAGACATCTTAAATGTCTTTGAAGGAATGATGAAACATCTTTTCAAAAAGGTAAAAGAGGTAGAGTTAATTGACTTTCCAAGAATGAGTTTTGATGATGCCATGAAAAATTACGGCAGCGACAAACCAGACCTTCGTTTTGGAATGCAGTTTCACGAAGTGAATGATTTAACACAAAATAAAGGATTTAAGGTTTTCGATGAGGCTGAGTTAGTAGTTGGTATTTGTGCAAAAGGCTGCGCAAGCTATAGCAGAAAGCAATTAGACAAGCTCACTGATTTTGTAAAGCGTCCACAAGTTGGAGCCAAAGGATTGATTTATGCTAAATTCAATGAAGATGGCACCATCAAATCATCGGTAGATAAATTTTATAGCCCTGAAGATATTAAAGCTTGGGGAGAAAGAATGGGAGCTGAACCTGGAGATTTAGTACTAATTATTTCAGGAAATGAAAATCAAAGTAGATCTGCATTGAGCGAATTGCGCTTGCATTTGGGTAGTGAATTAGGCCTAAGAAATAAAGACGTTTTTGCTCCTCTTTGGGTAACTGATTTTCCTTTATTGGAATGGGATGAGGAATCTAAACGATTTCATGCGATGCACCACCCATTTACCTCAGCAAAAGAAGAAGACAAAAAGCTTTTAGCTACGGATCCAGGAAAAGTTAAAGCCAATGCCTACGACATGGTAATCAACGGAGTAGAAATTGGCGGAGGTTCTATTCGAATTCATAATAGAGAAGAGCAAGAGAAAATGCTTTCTCTTTTGGGTTTTAGCGAAGAAGAAGCCAAAGCACAATTTGGCTTTCTAATGGATGCTTTTGAATACGGAGCTCCCCCTCATGGTGGGATTGCTTTAGGGTTTGATCGAATGTGTGCTCTTTTTGGCGGTTCAGATTCTATTAGAGACTATATCGCCTTTCCTAAAAACAATGCAGGTAGAGATGTAATGATCGATGCTCCTTCACCTATTGATAAAGAGCAGTTAAAAGAATTAGGGATAGATTTAAACCCTAGCAAATAAAAAAAAGGGAGCAAAATTTTGTTCCCTTTCTCTTTTCAATTTCCGTGGATTTATAGAGTACCTCTCTTGCTTTGTTCTCTTTCAATAGATTCAAACAATGCTTTAAAATTTCCTGCACCAAAACCTCTAGCTCCCATTCTTTGAATTATTTCAAAGAATAAAGTTGGTCTGTCTTCAATTGGTTTGGTGAAAATTTGAAGCAAATAGCCTTCTTCATCTGCATCAATCATAATGCCTAAACTTTTAAGAATTTCTATGTCTTCCTTTAGTTCATGGCTGTGCTCTTCCAATCTTCCAGGAACTGCTCTATAATAATCATCCGGGGGCGTAGATAAGAATTCAACTCCTCGGCTTCTTAGATCACTTACAGTAGAAATAATATCATCTGTAGCAACAGCAATGTGTTGCACTCCTGACCCTTCGTAGAAATCTAAATACTCTTCAATTTGAGATTTTTTCTTTCCTTTAGCGGGCTCGTTAATGGGGAATTTAATTCTACCATTCCCATTACTCATCACCTTACTCATTAAGGCAGAGTATTCGGTATGAATTTGTTTGTCATCAAAAGAAAGGAAGTTAACAAAACCCATAACGTCTTCATAGAACTTTACCCATTTATTCATTTGATTCCAACCTACATTGCCAACCATGTGGTCGATAAATTTTAGGCCAGTTGGTGCTGGATTATAGTCAGACTCCCATTTCTCAAAACCAGGTAAAAAAGATCCATTATAATTCTTTCTTTCTACAAACATGTGGACTGTTTCTCCATAGGTATAAATGCCAGCTCTAACTACTTCCCCCTGTTCATCTTTCTCAACTGTAGGCTCCATGTAAGATTTTGCTCCTCTAGAAGTCGTTTCCTCCCAAGATTTTTTAGCATCATCTACCCAAAGTGCAATTACTTTCACTCCATCTCCATGTTTTACAATGTGCTCATTAATAGGGCTTTTAGAGTTTAGAGGAGTAGTTAAGACCAATCTGATTTTATCTTGCTTTAAAACATAAGACACTTGGTCTTTACTTCCAGTTTCTAAGCCTTTATAAGCATATGACTGGAAACCAAAAGCGGTTTTATAAAAGTGTGCAGCTTGTTTTGCATTACCTACATAGAACTCTACATAATCAGTTCCCAACAGTTGCAAAAAGTCCTGCGCACCTTCAAATATTTTTTCTAATCCGTAATTGACTGATTTTATTTCTTTCTTTTCCATCTTTGTTAGAGTTTAGAGTTTAGAGTTTAGACCTTAGAGGCTTTTCTTAAAACCAATTGTCATTTTCTGAAACTCATGAATCATACTTTCTAATTTATTAAAATTCGCTGTTGTAATATAGTTCCTATTTCTTGCAATAATCAATTGTGTTTCTAATTCAAATGAAGAACCTAAAGCTATGCTTAAATAATGAGAAAAAGATTTATCAGTTCCTGCTGAGCCTTCTGCAATATTACTTGGAATTGAGATTGAACATCTACTTATCTGAGAAACCAAACCAAATTTTTCTTCCTTCGGAAATATTTCTAAAACACTAAAAACTTGATCAGCAATTTGAATACCCAACTCCCAAATTTTTAAGTTTTTATACCTATGTTTCATCAATTTTAAAGTTACTTTTCAATTATAATCTTTTCAAAAATCTAAGGTCTAAACTCTCCTCTCCTAATGAATCCAACTTTTATAATATTTACCGTCATCAATTTTCATGGCCTGCTCAGTTACTTTTAAAGGCTTAAAGGTATCTATCATTACTGCTAATTCTTCTGTTTTTTCTTGACCTACACTTCTTTCATAAGCTCCTGGGTGAGGGCCGTGTGGTATGCCTGCTTGGTGCAAAGTAATTTGCCCTTGTTCGATATCGTTTCTACTCATAAAATCTCCATCAACATAATAAAGAACCTCATCCGAATCGATGTTACTGTGATTATATGGTGCTGGTATGCTTTCTGGGTGATAGTCATATAACCTAGGACAAAATGAACAAATCACAAATCCAGCCGCCTCAAATGTTTGATGAATTGGTGGTGGTTGATGAACCCGACCTGTAATTGGCTCAAAGTCATGAATAGAAAATGCATAAGGATAATTATACCCATCCCAACCAACTATGTCAAAAGGGTGAGAAGCATAAACGTAATCATACAAAATACCTTCTTTCTTTATTTTTATTAGAAATTCCCCATGCTCATCATGGGTTTCTAAGTCAGTAGGTGTTCTTAAGTCTCTTTCACAAAAAGGCGAATGTTCTAGTAGCTGACCAAAATAATTTCGATACCTCTTTGGGGTGTATATTGGCGAGTATGATTCAGTGATTAAGTGTCGGTTATCTTCACTATCAAATTCTATTTGATAAATCATACCTCTTGGTATTACTAAGTAATCGCCGTAACCGAATTTTATATTCCCTAAGAAAGTCCTTAACGTTCCACTCCCTCTATGAATAAATATAACTTCATCAGCATCCGTGTTTTTGTAGAAATAGTCAGTTAACGACTTTTTTGGTGCTCCAAGTGATATAGTTAAATCACTATTCGTTAGCATAGGCTGACGACTATCTAAAAAGTCATTTTCTGGTTTTACATCAAAGCCAATGAGCCTTCGAGAAATCATGTTTTTTTTAACTTCTACCCTGGGTCTTAAATCTTTAGACCCCAAGATTTCCTTTACCATAGTTGGTCTATGCAGATGATACATTAATGTGGACATCCCATCAAACCCAACTGTTCCAAAAAGTTGTTCATAATGCAACGAGCCATCTTCCTTTTTAAAGGTTGTGTGTCTTTTATGGGGTATCTTTCCTAACTTCTGATAAAACGGCATTTAATATAATTTTGGCTTCAATTT
>CAYPJC010000198.1:0-4694 GCA_964410855.1 uncultured Flavobacteriales bacterium
CAGAGTGAAACTAAAAAGACTTTATCCGTCAATTATTGATTAACTTAACACTAGTTTATAAATTCCATGCAGCTCTTCTTCATTCTTCAGTTGCTCTGGAAGCAAATTATTAAATGCTGACATTTTAGGATTCAAAACTTTATGCCTTATTTTTAATTGTTCTGCGTCCATCTTCTTAAGAGCATTTTGAATAGAATCTATCTCTGGAGTTGTTTTACCCGCAAGAAATTTTTTCACAACAAGATCTCTTTTAATTGTGGCTGGATGACTATCTGAATTCCCTGCATTGTAAGCAAGATGATTGAGGTAGGTTGCTGATGAGTCGTTTACATACTGAGCAGCAAAAAGGTCTGCGAAATATTCTTTGTAATGAGTATAAAAACGATGTTCTTCTCTTTCAACAATCTCTGAAGGTGTTTTTTTATATTTATTGTAAAATATTTTATCTGTAATGTTTAATTCAGCATCGACAAAATGACCAAGTTCATGGTATAAAACCAATGCACTTAAGTAGTCTCTTGATAGTGATTTTGGCAAAGAGATTCTTATCAGTCTGTTTGAGATACTCTTTGAATACCTTGAATTAATTAAGTTTTTTATCTGCTTTATCTCCTCTTTCCTCCAACCTTGAAACCATATGTCAGCTCGTCTATTTGAGAGTGAAGTCATTATCATTAAGTCTTCAGATTTAACCCAATCCTTTAATGCTTTTTCCAAACATGACACCAATTCAAATGGTATAATATTTAAGGTACTAGTGTCCAAAAACTCTAAACCGTTAAATAAATAGTTAAAAATTTGCTTGTGATCTAGCCGTTCGTTAAGACTAAAAGAATTATAGTCAGTTGACACAATTGCTTCAAATACAGCATATAACTCTAAAAAGTATTCGCTTTTTTTTGAATCAGAGTATTTATTGCTTCTGCTTTTGGAAAATAATTCTTCTAATTGAACAAGCTCTAACTCAAATGTGTGCTCATCCATATTTTAAACGAAAGCACTTTCTTTGTTTAGAATATCAATAATACTCTGATATGTAGAATTGTCAATTGAATTTTCATCAAGACTTTCAAGAAACCCTTTTCCGTTTGAAAGCAGAAATGAGACTAATTGAAAATAATCATTTCGCGCTGAAAAAATATCTTTAGACCCTTCTGAAATATGTTTAGCATCAATAATAACTTCTTTAACTTCATCAACATAAGTGGTTTCTGTTCCATTTACTAGTCTCTTAAATAAAGAAACATAAATTGATAAATTAGTATTTTCGTTCTGTTTCGCTAAATACATGTCGAATATTTTAAAGTATAAATATACTATTAGTACATGGAAAGCCAATATTAAAACTGAATGTTATTCCTTCTTGCATTGTTAACAACTGCTCTTTTCCACTTTTAGTATTAATCAAGTATCTATTTTAATTGGATTCTTTCCTTTTATAAAACACTTACATTCAAACTATTAATCAGTCTTGGTTAAAGATAATTAAATTCAGAACGAAAGCTCCATATCACTTAAACTTATCAATATCCAAGCCCAACCAATTAAAAGCATTTTCTCCCAACAGCTTTGCTTTTCGTTCATCGGAAAAGTCCATGCCTTTTATCAATGCCCCTGGTTGTAATTCGCCCAATGGGAAAGGGTAATCTGTGCCTAATGAAACTTTGTCTTCACCTATTAACTTTACTAAGTAATCAAGCATCAAAGGGTCGTGTACCAATGAATCGAGATAAAACTTACCTAAGTAATCGCGCGGGTTTACATTATTGTCAACAGCACACAAATCTGGGCGAACATTAAAGCCGTGTTCAATTCGGCCAATAGTTGCGGGAAAAGATCCCCCGCCATGGGCAAAGGCTACTTTCAAATTAGGCAAGCGTTCAAATACACCTCCAAAAATCATAGAACAGATCGCTAGTGAAGATTCTGCAGGCATTCCAACTAACCAAGGGAGCCAATACTTTTCCATTTTCTTTTTTGCCATCATGTCCCAAGGGTGAACAAATACAGCCATATCTAAATCTTGACAGGCTTCAAAAACGGGGAATAATTCAGGATTATCTAGGTTCCAGTCATTAATGTGAGAACCAATTTGAATTCCTGCTAAACCAATTTCTTTACATCTTTTTAGTTCTTCAATGGCGAGTTTAGGGTCTTGAAGTGGCACAGTTCCTAAACCAATAAAACGTTTTGGGTAATCGGTAACAATTCCTGCAATGTGGTCGTTTAAAAATTTAGCAACTTCCAAGGAGTCTTTTGCTTTAGCCCAGTAAGAGAACATAACAGGAACTGTAGACAGCACTTGAACGTCCACATGCTGCTGCTTGCATTCTTTCATGCGAGCTTCAGCACTCCAACAATTGTCTTCCACTTCTCTAAAAAAATGATCGTCCATCATCATTCTGGCGCAACACGGTTTGTGGTGGTCGAGATGAATAAAGCCACCGTAACCAAACTTTTCTTTAAAGTTTGGAATGTCTTTAGGTAAAATATGGGTGTGGATATCTACAGTTAAAGGATTGTTAGTCATAGCTATAAAAATCTTTTATCTACTTCCATTACAGTTGAGCAACTATTACAAGTTCGAAGCTCTTCAGAGCCATAAAACTTCTTAAACACAGGAAGAAAGTCATGTTCAATGCTTCCAAGTACAAAATACTCTTCATACAATTTATGGTTGCAATTGTCACAAAACCAAAGCAAGCCATCTTTTTCTCCAACTTTTCTTTTTTGCTCAATCACTAAACCAATTGAATTTTCACCCCTGCTTGGAGAATGGGGAACTTTCGGTGGATGCAAATAAATATCACCGGCTTTTAATGGAATTTCTACTGCTTTTCCATCTTCTTGAATCTTAACAGTGATTTCGCCCTCTAGCTGATAAAAGAATTCTTCCCCTTCATTGTAGTGATAATCTTTTCTCGCATTTGGTCCACCAACCACCATTATGATAAAGTCAGCGTCTTCGAAGACAACTTTATTGCCAACTGGGGGCTTTAATAGATGTCTATTTTCATCTATCCATTTCTGAAAATTAAAAGGTCTTCTAATTGCCATAACTGCTTTTTTAAATGTTGCTCTAAAGTAATAAGTTTTGTCAAAATAGAATAACTAATTCTATACTTACAACTTTAAAGAAGAATTCAATTAATTAACTTTGGCCCTTAATACAACGAAAATGAATCTTGATTTAAAAGGAAAGAATGCATTGGTGTGTGGAAGCACAGCCGGAATAGGAAAAGCAATTGCTACAGAATTAGCAGGAATGGGCGCCAACCTTGTTCTTTTAGCTAGAAATGAAGAAAAACTAAAACAAACTGTTTCTGAAATGGACGTCAGTCAGGGGCAAAAGCACTCTTATTTGGTTGCTGATTTTTCAAAAATAGAAACAGTTAAACAAGCAGTAGAATCTCTTAAAAAGCCGATTAATATTCTGATTAATAATACTGGAGGTCCTCCTGGTGGACCCATTATTAACGCAAGTTTAGATGAATTTACTTCAGCTTTTTCCATGCATTTGCTTTGCAATCAAGTGTTGGTTCAAGGAGTTAAACAAGGCATGATAGATTCTTCATATGGTAGAATTATTAATATCATTTCTACTTCCGTTAAAATCCCTTTAAATGGATTGGGTGTGTCAAATACGGTAAGAGGAGCTGTTGGGAACTGGGCAAAAACGATGGCGAATGAATTAGGTGTTCATGGTATTACAGTCAACAATGTACTTCCAGGAGCAACAGCTACTGAAAGGCTAAGTACAATTATAGAGAATAAAGCAGGCAAAACTGGAAAGACAACAGCAGAGATTGAAAAACAATTTAAGGATGCTGTTCCCATGAAAAGGGTAGCAGAGCCCCATGAAGTTGCTGCCGCTGCTGCATTTTTAGCATCTCCTGCTGCATCGTATATTAACGGAATAAACATTCCAGTAGATGGTGGAAGAACAGGAAGTTTATAGCAGTTTAAAAACGGCTTAATCGATTCTATAAATTTCTTCGATGGCTGCTAATTCAGCAGAATAGTCTATTTCTAGGTCAATTAATCTGCCGCTTTTTATATCAAAGACCCAACCGTGAACTTGCAAACCTTCTTTATGAACGGATTGTTGAACTTCAGCCTTTTTTAGCACATTAATGCATTGTTCTTTAACGTTAAGTTCGACTAGTCGTTTATATTTTTTGTCTTCATCCGAAATAGAATCTAGTTCATTTTTGTGTATCCGATAAACGTCGCGAATATTCCTTAACCAAGGATTTAAAATGCCTAAGTCAACAGAAGCCATTGCTGCTTTTACTCCACCACAATAATAATGGCCACAAACTACTACATGCTTAACTTTTAGGTGGTTAACTGCGTAATTGATTACAGAAGCTGAACTTAAATCAAGGTTGGATACCATGTTCGCAATATTTCTGTGTACGAAGACTTCTCCGGGTCCCGCACCCATTAATTCTTCGGCAGTTACTCGACTATCTGAACAACCAATGTATAAAATATCGGGGTTCTGACCTTTTGATAGATCATCAAAATAATTGACATCTAGGCTTAACTTGCTATTGATCCAAGATTCGTTATTCTTAAAAACAAAATCTAAGAGTGCTTCACATGTGGATTATCTCACCAATTCTGCTGGGAAAAAGGCAAACAGTTGCGTTGGGTTCCAACAGAGGCATGATTGTAAAAACTCTTCTGTT
>CAYPJC010000199.1:0-1788 GCA_964410855.1 uncultured Flavobacteriales bacterium
TTCTTTTTTTATTGGTCAATAGATTGTTTCCGTCCCAAGTTAAAAGGGTGTAATACGTTTGAAACTCAGTCTTGTTTATTTTGATATCGTAGAATAAACCTCCAATCCATTGATTGTTTTCTGATACATATGATTCAGTTTCTAAACTATCAGGCACTGGAGTTAAATAGAAAAAATCAGTTTCTTCAGTCGCTAAATCCCTCTTTTGAATGCCGCATTCATAGGTGTAGCTTCCATCATTCAAGGGGATGTTCCAATTGTAAATTCGGAATAACGAATCGGGCGATGTTATAATAGAAATGCTTTTAATTGAAGTGAAAGGATAACGAAAAGAGTTCTCTTTGCTTAACTCATTTTTTAAAAAATCTTTTAATTCCTCATTATAGATTAATCTTTCATCCTCATTATCAGAATTTAAAATTTCGAATGCTAATTTTTCGATTTTATTTTCATCTATACTCGGAGCTTGCTCGTTACTAGCAATTGTCTCTTCCACATCACTTTGACCAATAGCTGTTTTGGTCGCAAAGGACAGTAAAAGTATAATTAGGAAAAATCGCTTAAATTCACTCAATGGCATGTATTTTAGAACAGTAAAACAACTTTTAGGCCAGTCTTATTATTACAAGTGCATGGCCTCTTTCTTGCCCTCTAGCACTTCTTTGCTTTCTCTTACATCAGGATCATCAACACAACAATCTACCGGACATACAGCTGCACATTGTGGGTCATCATGAAATCCTACACACTCAGTACATTTATCAGGAACGATGTAGTAATAATCTAAACTTATAGGCTCTTGTATTGCATCTGCATCAACTACATCTCCGCTTAATCGTTTAAAATCTCCTTTGACTTCAGTGCCATCCGAAAAACGCCATTCTTCACCACCCTCGTAAATTGCATTATTAGGGCATTCGGGTTCACATGCTCCGCAATTGATACATTCATCGGTTATTATTATTGCCATACAAGATTATTTAATGTTTGTACTTTCGTAAACTGAAATTTGATGGTTAAAGTCGACTAAAAGTAGGGTTCAAAATTAAGATTTTAAGGATATAATATAGATGAAATTAACAGAGAAAAAGCAAGCATTGTTAAAGTTGGGTCGTTTTTTTGAAAGCTGCTTGCTCCAATCAAAGGGTGAAGAACCATTAAGTGAAACAAATGACTTAAATGACTGCATCAATGAGGGCGTTAATTTAATTGAAACAGTTTATCAAGAAAATTCTTGGTTTACGAGTGAATCAGTTAAAACCGTTTTTTTAGCATGGTCACAATCATTGAATCGTGAAAATATCGATCAATGGCTGACATTATATAGCTTAGATGATGTAAATAGTGAAGATTCAAAAGAGGTTGGGGTGATAATGGCCGGAAATATCCCACTTGTTGGCCTTCACGACGTGCTTTGTGTACTGCTAAGCAATCACATCCTAAAGGCAAAAGTTTCTACCAAAGATAAATCACTAATGCTGTTGATTTTAAAAGTGTTAACTAAAATTGAACCTAAATGGTCTAGTAAAATAATTTTAGCTGAAAGATTAAATGATTTGGATTATTTAATTGCAACAGGAAGCGATAATAGCGCGCGATATTTTGATTATTATTTTAGAAATGTAAAAAAAATAATACGAAAAAACAGAACTTCAGTTGCGGTTTTAGATGGGGAAGAAACAGATGAGCATTTAATTGAATTAAGCCACGATATATTTACTCACTATGGATTAGGTTGCAGAAATGTCACCAAAGTATATGCTCCGAAAGGTTTTGATTTAGATCGTT
>CAYPJC010000199.1:1798-2037 GCA_964410855.1 uncultured Flavobacteriales bacterium
AATGCTTTTTATCCGTATAAAGAGATTGCTAATCATAATAAGTATGCAAATAATTATGATTACAATAAAGCAGTTTACTTGCTAAATAAGATTGATTTAATTGAAAATGGTTTCCTTCTTTTAAAGGAAGATGAATCTCTGCATTCTCCGGTTGGAGTATTGTTCTATCAATATTATGAGAATAATAAAGAGATTGAGAATATTCTAATGGATCATTCCTCTAGTATCCAGGCAGTAGT
>CAYPJC010000199.1:2047-4690 GCA_964410855.1 uncultured Flavobacteriales bacterium
AAAATCAAGTCCCTTTTGGAAAAGCTCAACAACCTGATTTATGGGATTATGCGGATGGAGTTGACACTGTTAAATTTTTGATTGAAGCATGATCGATTGCTACTTATTCAAATCCCATTAAGGTTCAAATTCATACGCGCCAATGTCTGGTTTGCCGTCGGCGATGCGTGAATTCTCTTTTATATCTAGAGGGATTTGAGTTCCTACATTTAAATTACCTGCATCTATTGCAACAGAATTTTCAATTAATTCAAAATCGCCCATCTGAGCATTCTTAAATATAGGCTCAGCAGGATTCTTAATTATATTTTTGAACTTACTTGTGTCAGAGGTCGACTGATCAGTTTTTAAAATAGAGTTTAAGAATACACTTCCAAGTTTAACAGTCTCTACTTCAAATTCATTCAGCAACTTGCCATATACAATCGTGTTTCTTAATTCAATTTTTGGTGTGTCTACTAAAAGACCAAGAGGAGTACTATAAGAGTTCTGCGCAAAAAAGAGGGGAGTTTCACGACTGTCTTGGCTGAAGTAATTTACAAAAGTACAATGATCGAAACTATAATTTCCTGCAGACTGTATGGCTACATTAAATTCTCCACAATCACTTATTATTAAGTTCTCAGCATCAATATTAAAAGCAGCAGATAACAATCCAAAGCCAGAGCAATTGTCAATAATTGTATTCTTAATAGTAAGATTGCCTAATGAAGTAGGGGCTTGATTCAAAAATAGGGCTTCAGCTTGAATTCCTATGAAAGCATTTTTTATGACGGCATAATTTATCTCATTCTGTCCACCTTCATTTATCCATATTCTGTCCCATTGTCCTGGAACATTATCATATCGCATTTCCAAACGATCATTTTGAAAGACAACTGGTTGGTCTTTTGTCCCATTAACTTTCAGGGTGCCACCTCTGTAAACCCAGATTCCACTATTGTTATGAAAGTAGATTTGAACTCCAGGGTTTATAGTTAACACATCTTGAGTATCGATAGCTACAAATCCATAGATTACATAAGGTAATGTATTGTCCCAAGTAACATTAACAGGAGGAACAGCATCACTGCAAGGACCTGTAAGACAGGTAAAGTCAGGTAAATTATCATTAAATGAAGTCGGGGTAAAATAAATTGCGTTCTGACCCCATGCTACTAAATCTATCTCCTGTATATTCCCATTTGTATTGAATTGAATATAGTCTTCAATGATAAAAGGGTTTGTTTGATTGTTTGGATCAACAGTAGCTTCAACAAAAATGAATATACTGTCTTCTGGAGCAATTTCTACATTTTGGTGATAGGGTCCTGGAGCACCATCAACATTTATTCTAAAGGTTGACTGATCTCCACCATTAAGTCGAATAGAACTGATTATTACAGTCTCTTTATAAGGATTATAGACTTTAAAAATTTCAGTAACAGAGCCAATAGTGGTAAATACAGTATCAAAAGTGATACTATCCGTAGAAAAGTTTAATTGAGCAGTTGAATCGTCATAAATATCATCCTCCCTTCTGCAAGAAAAAAGAATTATAATTCCCAAAAAAAGAAGGAAAACTCTAGTGCCCATTATGTTTGCAAATATACTGCTAAGAACTTGCTAATTGCCAGTTTGTTGCCTTTCAAGACCATTTAATTAGACATTCCAAAAGCTCAGTTTGTTGGGCTTGGGTTTTATCCCTTGCGTACCACAATTGCATTTTTTCTGCAATAACCGAATATTCAACACCTTCTTGTTTTTTTAATTCATCTACCAGCTTTTGCGGCTCTTTCGGTCGAGGACCCCATGTTCCTATTACATTCAACGACTCAGGTTCAAGCGCAATTAATTTAGGTATTGCTCTCCCGCCATTTGTCAAGTGCTGATCCATTACTTCTAGATTTCCATCTCTCAAAATAAACCGAAGGTCAATTTGATTAGTTTTTTTAGCTATTTTATTTAACAAAGGGATATTTTGAGCTGCGTCCCCACACCAACCTTCAGTAATTACTAGCCAAATCATTTCAGGTAAATCAGCTGAATCTATAACTGCAGAGAGTGAATCATTCAATGAAACAGTTTTGTCTAAACGTTTCATTCGTTGTAAATTCATTTTGGCATAATTTAATAATTCAGCTGATTGATTTTCTCCGGTCGTCTTTCCTTCTTCAAATAATTGGTTTAATAATTCTTTGTAAGAGTTATAATTCATTGATGAGTCAATTAATTCTTGATTAATTGGGTGCATAATTTCAACTTCAGACATCTTCTTTATTTTTGCACAAAATTACTTGCAATACTTTACTTATTGTGAAAGTAAACCGACTTATGGAAAAGGAAATCATTATTACTTCAGACGGCTCTCATTCAATTTTTCTCCCAGAGATGAATGAGCATTATCATTCTAAGCATGGGGCAATTTTAGAGTCAGAACATATATTTATTCAAAGTGGTCTTTTAGAAGTAGCAAAGAAAAAAAAAGCAATCGACATATTTGAAGTTGGCATGGGTACCGGATTGAATGTGCTTACTACGTTAAATGCATCTGCTTTAAATAATCTAAAAATCAATTATAGCGCTATTGAGGCTTTCCCTCCTGATTGGAGTATATTAGTTCAGCTAAATTATGCCGAACAACTTAAGATAGGGACTGAAATC
>CAYPJC010000200.1:0-4688 GCA_964410855.1 uncultured Flavobacteriales bacterium
AAATTGATTTAGATGTAGAGGAATAAAACTCAGATTACCTTAGGATTTTTCTTACAAATGCAACTGTAAAATAAGACATTAGAAAAACGCCTACCCACCCTTCAGCAGCTGATAGCCATCTTACATGGCCTGAAGGATAATAATCGCCATAACCAATGGTGAAAAATGTTATTGCACTATGGTAAAATGATTTTTCAATCAAATTTAATCTGTCAGGGTCGCCAACTGAAGAAACAATTTCAGCATGAACAAAGCTTGGAAGAATTATATAAAGGATAGAGAAGAAACTCAGAACAACAAGCATGCTAAAAAAAACTCTCATAGGTGCAGTAGCAAATACTCCTGCTTTGTCATAAACAAGCCATTGAAATCCAAAGACTATATTGGCCTTTATTCTTTCAAAAATATTTTTATTTTTTGATGCATCTAGCATCGCTTTCATCTCAAATCTCTTAAATGCTACGTAAGCTTTGTCTTCCGAATTATACTTTCCATTTTGATGAAAGCTTTCTTTAAGAAGATTGAATTGACTTGCCTTGCTAGCATTTGTAGATTGTGGTTGGGAATTTATTAGATTGAATGTATTGTTCTCGTCCCATAGAATGAAAATTTTCCCAATATTCTTTAAGCCTTCAATTTTTAAGGTTTTTAAATCTACTTGACCCACCCCTGCTGAAAAATCTACTATTTCTTTTACTACTGAAAATGATAAGTCTAATAATTGACCTTCCTTTATTCTAAAATCACAATGGCCACTCAGCAAGCAATCTACTAAGCTAAGGGTATGAAAAGTTGACCCTTGAAATGATAATAAACCACCCTCAAATGAGGATCCATCAAAAAATACTTGATTGTTTGAAAACGAAATGTGTTCAAACTTTTTTTCTCCTTTTCCAAAAATGGAATTTCTAAAATTTATTTTACCTTTTCCAAATTCAGATTCACTAAAGTTTACATTCCCGTCTCCAAACTTAACTTTTCTAAATTCTACTTTTCCGCTTCCAAATTCTATTTTTCTAAAGTCTAAATTCCCCCCATTAAAGATGGCTCTATCAAAGGAAATGTTTCCTTCGTCAAATTGAGTATATTGAAAGTTGCAATTTGAATAATAGAAATTGCTTTGACGAAAACTAACATTTCCCCTACCAAAATTTGTATTCACAAAAAGGATGTCAGCACAATCGAACGAACAAGAAGAGAGTCTGATATCTCCCTGATCAAATTCTGAAAATTTAAAATTTAGTTCTTCAATATAAAATTCTGCGCGATTAAAATTTAGGATTGATTCACATTTAATATGGCCAAAATTTACATTTCCTTGATGAAAAATAGAGTGGGCAAAAGAGTTAACACTCCCTTCAAATTCAGAGTATGAAAAATCAGTTCCAAATTCGCTTTCGAAAAAAGCATAGTCAGCAATTAATGATTTGAACTTAATTACTGTTCCTTCAGGCATAGAGTGCTCTGTTCGGTAGTTCTTTAAAGAAAAATCTTTAAGGTAACAGTGACTTAAATTAATCTCTTTTTCATTAAAAATGTCTTGATAAACTTGATGAAGTTTAGGTACACCGAGTTTTTTGGAACTAACTTTTGTTGCACCTTTCCATTTTCCAATAATCGCAGTCTTTGGAAATGAGCGCCCATCTTCTAGTAGAATTGACTCATCTAAAATTTCAACTCTATATGTGGCTTCTTGCTTCAGCATAGTTTAGTCTAAATAAAATGGCAGTAATTGTCATTTTATCTCTATTTAAATCATCATTCTAATTATTTAACTTGTTTGGAGAAGTTTTCGGAAAAAAGCTGCAAACCAAAATTGTTATTACCAACCAATATTAAACTTGGTTTATTTGGTCCGGTACTTAATAAAGCTAAATCTTTAACATCTAAGGGTGTGTGAAATCCTGATTCCATTAAAGAAACGGATTTAAAATTTCCTTTACCATCTCCAAGTAATAATAAACCTCTGCCAGCATCAGCTCTTCCAGTTTCAACTTCAGCTTGAAATAAATTGCCGGCTACTAATAAATCGATAGTTCCATTTTTATCAAAATCTTTACTTATAATTCCGTTAATAGGAGCAAATTGTGCTTTAATAGGTAATTGCTTTAAAACAAACTTTTCGTTTCCTTCATTTATCAATATGGAAGAAGCAAAATTTCTTGCCAACAAATGGAGCGCATCATCTAAATCCTCACCATACACATCCTTAATTGTAGCTTCGCCATATTCTTCGTAGGTCTCAAATTTTTCAGCAATCATAGGCATCTGTTCAGAGGAACATTGCCTTCCCCTTACTGGAAAAACACTGCCATTATTAGAATAGCCTAAGACTATGTCATTGGATCCATTCTTGTCAAAATCATGTGCATAAATTTCAAATGGCTCATCTTTTGAGGCGTGATATTTATAGTTTAGGCCCAAATTACCAATCACATAATCTTGATCACCGTCTTTATCGATATCTATAGCTTTAATTACATTCCACCAACCAGTTTCTTCATCCAATTTGTTTTTAGCGCTGATGTTAGTGAATTTGCCATTTTCGTTTTTTAACATCAAAATACCTGTCCACTCACCAACAACTATAAGGTCTTTAGTGCCATCGCCGTTGAAGTCAGACCAGCTTGCTGAAGTTATAAGTCCTGGTTCGACTAAATCTGGTGCTATTGTTTTTGTAACATCTTTAAACGTTCCTTGTTCATTTCTTAAAAGATAACTTCGTGGAGAATGAGGGTATTTGCCAGGTATTAATCTTCCCCCAACAAATAAATCAATGTCACCGTCGTTGTCATAGTCTGCAGCTTCTACAGTGCCTCCACTTACAAGCATTTTAGGTAATTTATTAATAGCTTTAGTAAATAATCCTTGACCATTATTTATATATAATCTGTCTTGAAGCAGAGGAGAGTTAGCTTCAAATTCATTACCACCGCTTACTACATAAAGGTCTAAATCACCATCTTGATCAGCATCGAAAAAAGTAGAGCCCAAGTCCTCTGATGCAGCATCCTTTAAAAATACTTCATCTGAAGATGAACCAAATTGCATGTTGTTTAATTGGACAATCATTTTGCCTGCTTGTCCAGCTGCACCGCTAATGTAAAAATCATCTAAACCATCACCATTAATATCGCCAATTGAAATCTTAGGCCCATTTCGACTTTGTTTGTGAGGCAACAGAACTTCTTTCAAATAATCATTGTAGTCATTTTCTTTATGAGTAAATAAATAGCCAGAATTTGACTGCAGTGAAATAAAATAGGGCTGAGGTTTAGCTTTAGGAGCTCTTTGTGTGGTTGCATCTGAGTAATCGACTTCAATTAATTGATTTAAAGCTATATTTTTTAAAACCTGAATCCTTCCATTTGGCCATTCTACTTCCAATTCTTGAATTTGATCACCTGAGGCAATTCCAAAGTGCACTCTTTGATCACAAGAGGATTGAAATCCCCTTGCTACCCAAAATTCTTGAAACTGCGTGCCCAAATTTGTTTTAAGGGTCAGCTTGGTGCCTAAGCCATTTGTATTTAGTGATTCACCTTTTAATTTTACCATTAAATAATTGCCTACTTTTTGATCGCTAACAGTATTTTTGTAAATGGAGGCAGGATCATTGAAGTTATTTACAACAAGATCGATATCGCCATCATTATCTAAATCACCATAAGCCATTCCGTTTGAAAAGCCAGAAAAATCAAAGCCCCACTCATCAGACATATCCTCAAAAGTCAAATCACCTCTATTTCTGTAAACGTAATTTTTAATAGGAGTAGAGTTCATCAAGTTGGTTATTTCCGTATAATCTTTTAATTTTTTGCCGCTTAATATTTTATCTGCTTTCTTTTTCAAGTCTTTGTCTTGTGTGTCTTTTAGATAACCATTTGTAATAGCTAAGTCTTTATATCCATCATGATCAAAATCTGCAAATAAAGGGGCCCAGCTCCAATCTGTATTTGCGACTCCACTCATAAAGCCAATCTCTGAAAAACTACCTCTACCGTTATTATACTGAAGCGTATTTCTCATATATTGATAGTGCAATCCCCTTTTAACATTGTCCCAAAAAATGCCTGGATTCATAGCCGCCATATTTGTTTTTTGTCTTTTATTATCTTCTGCTAGCATTTCAACAACAAAGAGATCCAATAAGCCATCGTTATTAATGTCTGCCGCATCACTTCCCATTGCAAAATAGCTGACATGCGAAACAAGACTTTTTGCTTTTTCAGTAAATGTTCCATTTCCATTATTTATGTAATAAAAATCATGTGATTGAAAATCATTTGCAACGTAAACATCAGGCCAACCATCACCATTATAGTCACTTATTGCCAAGCCTAAGCCATGTCCATAATTAAATACTCCGGCTGCTTTAGTAACATTGGTAAATGTGTTGTTTCCATTATTTCGATATAATTGATCGCTATATTGATTAATTGGATTTGCTCTAGCTGCGTCAGCCTCCTCATTATCAACCTCAAATAATGGGTGACTTGCGATGTAACAATCTAAATCACCATCTTTGTCATAGTCAAAAAACCCTGCTTGAACAGAATTGCCTGTTTCAGCAAGACCATATTCCTTTGCACTTTCTTTAAATTTACCACCACCTTGATTAATGTAAAGGAGATTCGCTCTTTCATTTGGATTTTTAGTCCAGCCTGATCGACAAACATAAATATCCA
>CAYPJC010000201.1:0-4673 GCA_964410855.1 uncultured Flavobacteriales bacterium
ATCAGTTATTGCTAAAGTTGTAAGAGACAAATATATGACTAAGCTTGATGCAAATTACCCACGGTATGGATTTGCAAGAAATAAGGGATACGGAACAAAAGAACACATCATTGCAATTAAAAAATATGGTGCATTGAAACCTCAAATACAGGCTGAGGCAGATTCTTACATTGCCTTGCATCAAATGCTAAACAAAGAGCGTTTCACTGCGTTGAAAACCCTGTCACGCTCAATAATGACTTACCCTTCTATATTATTTAAGAGAAGAACTCTTGTTACTATATTTCGCCTTTTTCGCTTTTAAGAATTCAAAATATATAATTGTTAGAGAAGTTGTGAAAAATGGTAATGCAGGGATCTTATAACGCGATAAAGCACCAAAATTGTATGAAGTGAAACCAACTGCAAAGCCAAAAATTAATGCAAATAGTAGTATAGCTCTTACATGGGGGTTAAAGAATATAATTTGAAATAACTTTTTGAATCCGACTCGGATAATAATAAATAGGGTGATTAACAATAGTATAAATGATTGGATACCTTCAAAAAAAGTTGAGGAGTTGTGGGTCTCAATGAAAAGATAAGGCCTAAAAAACGTTACCATTAATGCTTGAGGTGCTTTTTTAAGAATTCCTATTGGCGTAAATTCAATTTCTCCTAAGCTATAACCGGACTGATTTCTGGTTTTTGCCAGATATTGGTGCCAGCTATGGAAGCCTTTTGTTACATTTTCAATGTTTTCTATAGAATACTTACCTGCATCGTTTGAAATTTTTGTAGTTATTAAATACCCACCCATAACAAAGAATAAAAAAATTATTGGTCTTAAGAACACCTTAATAACTCCCTTTTTTATTTTATGAGATAATTGCCCATAAGCCCATAATAACATAGAAGGTAGGAATATGTACAAGACATAAGGTTTAAGGTTCTGGCATAAATAGATACTAAGAAGAATTAGAAGAATGGACCGAATTACATGCTTAAGATTTAGAATATTAAAAACAGAACTTAAGATTAAGCCAACTGATAAAATTACAATTGGATCTTTTAGTATTCCTGAAGACCAGATAGCAATAGTTGGAAAGTATAAAGTTCCAATAGCAAAGTAATTTGTGAGTTTGGGGTAGATTTTAGAAAATGTAGAAAATATATGCCATAAACCTATGCTGCTTAGTAATGAAAAAATGAGGGTGCTCGATAAAAAGTGTTTGAAACTTAATAAATTTACTATTCCTACTATTTTACCCATAAATTGAGAGTCATGTGACTTTAGGTAATAAAGCGCGAAATAAGTATTATTTACTTGAATATTATTTAGCTTTTCAAAGTTAGATTGATAAAGTTCAAAAATGTGACCCGGATTACTAAGTATTTGATCTGCAAAAAAGTTTCCCAAATCAAAGTAGACAAAAGTATCACCTCCCCCAAAATAAAATATATGTATTAGCGCAAATGCAAATGCATATATAAACCTGTATATGATAAATGGGATTAAATGTTTTTTTTGAGAAATTGGAAGTTTTTTTCTTACCTGAAATGCAATTATTAAAATTACAATCATGTAAAATCCACAAATAAGAAAATCTACTAATGTGAGATTTGGAATCAAGGTCTAAAATTTTATCAATTATAGGCAATTAATTGCACCTTTAGATTTAATTTTCTTACCAATCATTAGTCCGTTCGTATATTTGCTATTATTGTGAGAAGGTTCCTATTATTTGTTTGTGTTTTAAATATTTTCTACTGTAACGCACAGTCTTTTAGTACTTTTTTGCCTAAAAACAATCAATTTGTTCCAAATATTGTAAACCTTAGGTGGAATTTAAAAGAAGACACTTTAAAAAAGTACCAGATTCAAATAAATGACCTTAATTCAAGTCTAACTATTGATAGTGTAATTGTTGGAAATGATTTAAATGTCAGATTACCAAGTGGGGATTACAGCTGGTTTGTTTTTTCTTTAAGTAATGGCTCTAAATCGGACTCTACAGAAGTAAATAATTTTACAGTTTTTTCTCCTTCCGAGATTGATAGCTTGCACTTATGGTTAAATGGGGATTCAATTGAACTCTCTTCAACTAATAAGGTGGAGAAATGGTATGATCTGAGTGATTCTTCCTTTATTTTATCTCAAACTAATTTATCTAATCAACCTACTCTTGTTAAGGATGTCCTTAATGGTTTTAATGCTCTTTCATTTACAACACCTCAAAACTTTAATTCATCATCTGTATTTATTGATAATAAAAACTTTTATATAACTGGGGTATACTCTCATGATGGTGCAATTAATAAACAATCCAGACTCATTTTTGGTAGCTCAAATTGGTTTTTAGGATCATTTAATGGAAGCCACTTAGTTTTTGATGGTGTTAATATTTTAAATGCAGGCCCTACAATTTCTAATAAATTTGTTGTCCATTCTGCCCATAGTTTAAATGATACTATCAGTTCATATCTAAATGGAAATTTTAAAGTCTCTAGAAATGCAGGACCTGCTCCTCAAAATATAAAAATTAGTCGAAGATCAGGAGATTATTTTGAAGGAAAGGCGCTTGAAATTATTATGTACAATGGTTCAGTTTCCAAGATTAATAGCCAGAACATCGACAATTACCTCATGGATAAATATGCTCCTCCAGTAAATTTAGGAGCTGATCGAAAAGTATGCAGTTTTCCTGATTCCATTAAACTTAATATCGATTACGCTTTAAGCTACTCTTGGAATAATGGAGATACAACCCAATCTATCCAAGTAGACTCTGCCGGAATGTATGCTGTTACCATTACTGATATGTTTGATAGAATAAGTACTGATTCGGTTTGGATTATTTTAGATACTTCCGATTTTCAAGTAGATTTTGGATTTGAAGATTCAACCATTTGTTTAGGCGATTCCCTCATTTTAGTTGGAGGTCCAGATCGATTTTCTTATTCTTGGAATACCTTAGATAGTAGTAATTCAATTGTAGTGAAGAGTAACGGAAAATATAGAGTTAGCTTAGAGAATTGCAAGAATAATATTAGCTCAGATAGTGTGATTATAGTCATCAACATTCCTGTCTTTAGTTTAGGTGGAGATACTGTTGCTTGCTTTAATGAGTTACTCCAACTCAATCCTGATTCAACCTTTGTAAATGCTAATTACTATTGGTCAACAGGAGACACAAGTTCAAACACAATTACTGATACAAGTGGTGTATATACTCTTTTAGTCATTGATGAATTTGGATGTAGCTATTCAGATACAGTTAATGTACAGATTGATTCAAGTTTACTAGGAACGACTCTCGGGGCTGATACATCGCTTTGCGAAGGAAATTTTATTGGTCTTATTGAGCCTGACCCTAGTATTATTTCTTATTTGTGGTCAACAGGAAATGTAAATACTGTCCAACAAATTGATACTGCCGGACAATACCATGTAATTGTAAGTAGCAGTCTTTGCACTATTTCTGATTCAATAAATATTACTATACAAGGTTTTGCTCCTCAAGCAGCATTTGCAGCAGAAGGGTTCTGTTTTAAAGATGAAGTTTTATTTACTGATTCATCGAATGCAGTAGTTGGAGACACTATTAAAAGTTGGTATTGGGATTTTGATGACTTAAACAATTCAAGCCTTAAAAATCCTACTCATAAATATCAAAATGTTCAGTCATACCGTGTTCTATTAGAAGTTACAACAGATAAAAACTGTTCAGATACGATATCTCATATTATTGAAATACAACCAAAACCTGCAGCAAATTTTGGAATTAATAACACAATTAGCTGCTCAAAACAAAAAATATTTTTTGTTGATAGTACTGATATTTCTTCTGGCTTTATCGCGGATTATTTGTGGAGGTTTAATGACTCTTTAAGTGACACTGATACTTCAGTGATAAGAGAACCGAACTACATTTTTGATACTTTAGGGGCCTATAATATTTCCTTAATGGTACGTTCAAATCAAGGCTGTATGGATACTATAGTTAAGTCACAATTTGTAAATCCTACACCATTAGTTGCTTATAGTTTTTCTGGCTCATGTTTAAATGATTCTACTTTCTTTATGAACCAATCAATTTTGCCCCAAGGTAATTTTGAAAGTTTTTTATGGGCAACAAATGGACAAGTGAGTTTGAAAATAAATCCAACATTTAAATACTTTTCATCAGGTTTGCAAAACGTTTCTTTAAGAGTGAGAACTGAAGCTGGTTGTGAATCAATTTTAAGAAATCAAGTAGAAATATATGAAAACCCAAGCGCTAATTTTTTAGTTCCTATTGGTTGTTTGGGAGATAGTTTAGAAATAGACGATGCTTCTTCTTCAGTTGATAGTCTTGTTAAATATCGTTATGTGTTTAGTGGAATGGATACCTCTTATCTTCAAAATCCATCTTTTGAGACTTCTGAAGCAGGAGATTTTGAATTAAAATTAAATGTAGGTTCTGTCAATGGCTGTGAGGATTCTATTTCTAAGCAAATTGTAGTTGTGTCTAAGCCACAAGCAGCTTTTGATATATTGAATAATGGAAGTGGTGTGCCGTTCCAAGTTGCTTTGAATAATAAGTCAAAAAACGCGAATCTATATTTATGGGACTTTGGCAATGGAGACTCTTCTACAGCTGAAGTTCCTTCATACATATACAATGATACAGGGGTGTTTATTGTTAAATTAA
>CAYPJC010000202.1:0-4661 GCA_964410855.1 uncultured Flavobacteriales bacterium
AGTCTATTGAAGAACTTATTGAAAAAGGAGATGTAGAAACTTTAAAAGCAAAACGTTCAGAAATTTCTACTCAATTAAAAACGAATAAGGAGGATTTAGATAGAATTGGCCTTTATTTGGAGAGTTTAGATTCAGTTAAAAATTTTCCTTTAGTAAGTATTTATAATATTGAAACTCAAAAATTCAATCACTTTGTGGAACTACAAGGAACTGTAAAAGCGGATCAAAATATTTTAGTTTACCCAGAAGTGCAAGGGATATTACTGGACTTTAAGGTCAAAATGGGCGACAATGTCTCTAAGGGGCAAGTGGTTGCTGTAATTGATGATGGTGGCATGAAACAACAGTTATCACAGGCAAAGCAAAAGGCCAATTTATCAAAAACTACTTATGAAAAGCGGAAAAGGCTTTGGGACCAAAAAATTGGTTCTGAAATAGATTACTTACAAGCAGAAATGCAATATAATTCAGATCAAGAAATGGTTACGCAAATGGAGAAACAATTGGCGAAATCTATAGTAAAATCTCCTTTTGCAGGGCAAATCGATGAAACTATGGCAGATGAAGGCCAATTGGTTGTGCCCGGACAAACAGCCTTGTTTAGGATTGTAAATTTAGATAACATGCACATTCATGCTGATGTTCCTGAAAATTATATCGGCACTGTTCAGAAAGGAAGGAAAGTTTTAGTTGACATTCCAGTGTTGGATACGGTTGTGCATACTAAAATTAGTGAAGTGTCGAATTATATCAATCCAAACAACAGAACATTTATGATTGAAATTGATGTACCAAATAGCAAGGGAAGAATTAAGCCCAATTTAACTGCTAGGTTGAAGATAAGCGACTATTCAAGTGATGATGCGATATTGATTCCACAAAGCATCATTTCAGAAGATTCTGAAGGAAAGCAATATGTATATCGAGCGAATATTAAGCCAAAATCAAATATTGCAGTAGTAGAAAA
Source organism: uncultured Flavobacteriales bacterium (assembly GCA_964410855.1). GTDB lineage: Bacteria > Bacteroidota > Bacteroidia > Flavobacteriales_E > Vicingaceae > JAVJQS01. The sequence continues at coordinate 968 of CAYPJC010000202.1, forward strand.
AGTTTTTATCAAAACGGGTAAAAAGGATGGGGACAACATTGAAATTTTGGAAGGCCTAAAAGCTCAAGATGCTGTTATCAAAGAAGGTGCAAGAACAGTTAAAGACCAACAAGAAGTAGAAATTATCAAATAAAGCCATGTCAGAAGAATTAAACAAAGCAGAAATGGATGAAAATAAGCCGATGAAAAATAATTCTGGTGAAAAGGAATTTGCTTTATCTTCTTGGGCAATAGACAATTCAACGGTTGTATATGTTATGATCGCTATCTTTCTTTTTGTTGGATTATCAGCCTATTTTGGTCTTCCGAGAGAAAGTTTTCCGGAAATAAAGGAAACAAAGATTTATGTAAGTGCACCCTATCCTGGTAATACAGCTGAAGATATAGAAAGACTTATTGTAGACCCATTAGAAGATGAGTTAAATAATGTCAGTAATGTGATAGAGATCCTTTCGACATCACAAGAGGATTATGGAATTATAACGATAGAGTTTGATGAAGATATTTCTGTTGAAGAGGCTAAAGTAAAGGTAAAAGACAAGGTAGATGCGGTAAAAGCAGGAGAGGATTGGCCAAGCTTTAATGGAGCTAAAGTAGAACCCAATGTTTTCGATCTAAATATTTCGGAGGAAATGCCAATAGTAAATTATAACATTACTGGTAATTACCCCATCGAAAAATTAAAGGAGTATGGGGAGTACTTAGAAGAGAAGATTGAAAAAATTACTGAAGTAAAACAAGTTGACATTCGAGGGGCACAAAAAAAGGAAGTTGAGGTAGCGGTTGACGTTTATAAAATGATGGCTGCACAAGTGAGCTTTCAAGATATAACCAATGCAATAAGCAATGGTAACATGACCATGTCTGCAGGTAACTTAATAAACAGTGGGCAAAGAAGAACGATTCGAATTATTGGAGAAATAGAGAAACCTTCGCAGCTTGAAAACTTCGTTGTTAAATCAGAAAACGGCAATGCCGTTTATTTAAAAGATATAGCAGACGTTAAGTTTAAACCAGTGGACAAAACAACCTATGCCAGAGAATGGGGTGAAAAAGTGGTTATGCTTGATGTTAAAAAGCGAGCAGGAAAGAATATGATTTCTGCAGTAGAGCAAGCGAATAAAATTGTTGAAGAAGCAAGAGAAAATTATATTCCTTCAGATGTAACCATCACTTCAGTAAACGATCAATCTGAAAAAACAATTAATCAAGTAAATGATCTTGTAAATAACATCATATTCGGAATCATTTTGGTAATCATCGTTCTGATGTTTTTTCTAGGTTTTAGGAATGCCTTATTTGTTGGTTTTGCCATTCCTATGTCCTTGTTTATGTCATTTATGATTATTGAAGTATTGGGCTACACCATGAATACGATGGTGTTGTTTGCATTGGTTATGGGATTGGGAATGTTGGTTGACAACGGTATTGTGGTTGTTGAAAATGTTTACCGATTGATGAGTGGAGGAATGAGTAGGATCGAAGCTACGAAAAAAGGAATTGGTGAAATAGCTGTACCAATAATTATTTCCACAGCTACTACAATTGCTGCTTTTGTTCCTCTTGGCTTTTGGCCAGGTGTTATGGGTGAGTTTATGGTCTACTTCCCAATTACCTTATCAATTGTGTTGGGTTCTTCATTATTTGTAGCAATATTCATGAATTCCATGTTAGTCTCTAAATTTATGGAAGTTGATGAAACTATTGTTCCAATTAAGAAACTGATTCGAAACATTTCTATTCTAGTGATTTTAGGAGTTTTTATTATGATAGTAGGAGGAGCAGTAAGAGGGTTAGGAACTGTAATGATTTTTACGGCAATCATGCTCGTGGTGTATAGATATTTGTTAAAAGGAATCGCAGATCACTTTCAGAGAAAAACCTTAGTAAAGTTTGAAAATTGGTACGAAAGAACTTTGAAATTTGCTTTGAGAAAACGAAATCCATACTTTTTCTTTTTTGGAACCATACTCATGCTTTTCGTTTCATTGTTCTTATTTGGTAGTTCTGTTGTTTCAGGAAGAACTAAGATTGAGTTTTTTCCGGATAATAAGCCAAACCAAATTATTGTTTACATAGAATACCCAGAAGGAACTGATATTCAAAAAACAAACGATATCACTCTGCAAATTGAAAAAAGAGTGTATGCCGTTTTGAAGGATGAACAATACGATGATTCTGGATATAATTTCATGGTAGAAGCTGCGATTTCACAAGTTGGAGAAGGAGCAGGAAATCCACAAACTGATGGTGGGTCAACATCTGAAATGCCTCATAGAGGGAAAATTACAGCATCCATTCGAGAATATAAGTATCGAAGAGGGATGGATAGTGAAAAGCTTAGACTTAAGGTGCAAAAAGCAATAAAAGGAATTTATCCTGGGGTTTCAATTTCAGTAGAAAAAGATGCTGCAGGGCCACCTGTTGGATATCCCATTAACATTGAAATTAGTGGAAAGGATTATACCAAACTTATTGATGTGGCGGAACAATTAAGAAATTACATTAATACACTTAATGTTGAAGGAATTGAAGAGCTGAAGATTGATGTTAATAAAAGTAAGCCGGCGATTCAAGTTGAGGTTAATCGCGAAAAAGCAGGCGAGTTAGGCATTACAGCAGGACAGATTGGAAATCAGCTTAGAAATTCAATATTTGGAGTTAAAGCAGGAGTTTATAAAGAGGATGGAGATGATTTTGATATTTATGTTCGATTTAATGAAGCTAATCGATATAACTCAAGTGCTCTATTTAACCAGAATATTATTTTCAGAGAACAGTCGTCTGGAAAGATTAAAGAAATTCCGATAAGTGCCGTCGCTAGCCAGAACAATACTTCTGGTTTTAGTGCCATCAAGCATATTGATTTAGAAAGAATAGTGACGGTATATTCTGGTGTTTTGCCTGGGGCAAATGCGAATGAAATAGTAAATATATTAAAGAAGGAACTGGTTGAATTCGAACCTCCAAAAGGAGTTGATTATACTTTTACAGGAGAAATTGAAGAGCAAGGCAAACAAATGGCATTTCTCCTTGGAGCATTAGCTACCGGATTAGGATTAATCATGTTATTATTAATTTTTCAATTTAGTTCCATTTCAAAGCCTTCTATAATCATGATGGCGATTTTCTTGAGTTTTATTGGTGTATTCTTAGGACTAGTAATTACCGGGTGGAATTTTGTGATTATGATGACCATGATGGGAATAATATCCTTAGCAGGAATTGTTGTAAACAACGGAGTAGTGCTTTTAGACTACACTGAAATACTACTCAATAGAAAACGTTTAGCTCAAGGTATTGGCAAGAAAGGTATGCTGAAGCGAGAGGATATTATGGATGCTATTGTTGTTGGTGGAAAAGCAAGACTTCGCCCGGTTGTTCTTACTGCTATTACAACGGTATTGGGATTAATCCCTTTAGCAATCGGGCTAAATATTGACTTTTTTAGCTTGTTTACTGAGTTTGATCCAAAAATATACATGGGTGGAGACAACGTGATATTTTGGGGTCCCTTAGCTTGGACGGTTATCTTCGGTTTAACTTTTGCAACCTTTTTGACCTTAATTATAGTGCCAGTAATGAATTACTTAACATATCGCTTAAAATTAAGATTGGCTAAATAACATTAATGCTATAAAAACCTCCAAGGTTTTGAAAACCTTGGAGGTTTAATCGAAGAGAATTCCTCTGG
>CAYPJC010000203.1:0-577 GCA_964410855.1 uncultured Flavobacteriales bacterium
GAAGAGAAAAGTACACGAAGAAGAGCTCAAATGCTGCTACAGTATGTTAGCAAGGAGCTTAAAATGTTAGAATTGAAAAATGATATTCAGTCTAAAGTTAAAACGGACATTGACCAGCAACAGAAAGAATATTTTTTGAATCAACAAATGAAGATGATTCAAGAGGAGTTAGGCGGAAATCCTCAAGATGAGGAGATTGAAGAATTTAAAAAGCAGGCGAAAAAGAAAAAATGGAATAAACCAACTAAGGAGCGTTTTGAAAAAGAGTTAGCTAAAATGCAACGAATGCATGCTGCATCTGCTGAATATTCGGTGCAAGTTAATTATATAGAAACACTTTTGCCTTGGAATGAATATTCAAAAGATAAGTTTGATTTAAAACGAGCAAAGAAAATATTAGACCGCGATCATTTTGGTTTAAAAGAAGTAAAGGATCGGATTATTGAGCATTTGGCTGTTTTGAAGCTCAAAGGGAACATGAAGTCACCTATTTTGTGTCTATATGGCCCTCCAGGTGTTGGTAAAACTTCACTGGGAAAGTCAGTTGCTGAAGCAATTGGAAGGAAGTATGTTCGCA
>CAYPJC010000203.1:587-4648 GCA_964410855.1 uncultured Flavobacteriales bacterium
GTGGATTAAGAGATGAAGCTGAAATTAGAGGACATCGTAAGACATATATTGGAGCGATGCCTGGCCGGGTGATTCAAAATTTGAAGAAAGCAAAAACCTCAAATCCTGTTTTTGTTTTGGATGAAATTGATAAAGTAGGTAATGAGTATCATGGTGATCCCTCTTCCGCCTTACTTGAAGTATTAGATCCTGAGCAAAATGAACACTTCAATGACAATTTTGTGGAGTTAGATTATGACCTGTCTAAAGTACTGTTCATTGCAACAGCGAATTCATTATCAACCATTCAGCCTGCATTAAGGGATCGAATGGAAGTTATAGAGATTAATGGCTACACCATTGAAGAAAAGATTCAAATCGCTAAAAAGCACCTCATTCCGAAATTGATTATTGATAATGGATTGAACGATAAACAAATTTCTATTTCTCAGGAAGTTATTGAAAAAATTTGCGAAGAATACACTAGAGAATCTGGCGTTAGAAATTTAGAAAAACGCTTGGCAAAAGTGGTTCGTTTTGCGGCTAAATCAATAGCGTTGGAGGAGGAGTATGATCCGGCTATTTCTGTAGACAAGGTTTACGATATATTGGGACCCGGGCACTCGAAAGATAAGTATCAAGGAAATGATGTTGCCGGTGTAGTTACAGGTCTTGCTTGGACTCAAGTGGGTGGTGACATACTTTTTATAGAAGTTAGCTTAAGCAAAGGAAAGGGTAATTTAACCTTAACTGGAAATTTGGGTGACGTCATGAAAGAAAGTGCAACCATTGCGCTGGAATACATTCGAGCGCATTCTGAAGAGTTTGGAATTGAAATTGAACGCTTTGAGAAATGGAATGTTCATATTCATGTGCCTGAGGGTGCAACGCCAAAAGATGGTCCTTCAGCAGGTATAACTATGCTTACAGCAATTGTATCAGCATTTACCCAGCGAAAAGTGAAACCCAATTTAGCCATGACTGGTGAAATTACGCTTAGAGGAAGGGTGCTGCCAGTAGGTGGGATTAAGGAAAAGATATTGGCTGCAAAAAGAGCTAACATTAAGGAAATTATTCTTTCGTCTGACAATAAAAAAGACATTGACCAGATTGACAAAAGCTATTTAAAAGGATTAACTTTTAAATATGTGGATGAAATGAGAGAGGTTATTAAAGATGCCTTATTGAAAACAAAGGTTGATAATCCGGTAAAAATTTATTAGATAAAAAGAAAGGCTTGAACATTTGTTCAAGCCTTTCTTTTGATATTCTATTTCCTGCAATTTGTTCTTTTTAATCTAAAATAACAACCCAATCATCTTCTTGGTTTTCTTTGAGCAGGTCTTTGTGCCGGTCTTTGAGCAGGCCTTTGTTGTGGTCTTGATGAAGGACTAGTTGATGGTCTTGAAGCTGGTTTAGTTGAGGGCTGTTTATTAGTTGGTTTTGTTGAAGGTCGAGAATCAGGTTTTGTTGGTTGGGTACTTGGTTTTGTTGATGGCCGAGTCGCTGGTTTTGATGATGGACTTTTTGCAGGTTTACTTGATGGGGTTTTATTACCCGTAGAAGGTCTTTTGGCTCCGTTTGTTGGTTTTTTACTTGGCTGTGAAGGACGATTTTCGGGCCTGTTTTTGGTGTAATTACCTCCAGTATTGTTTCTATTGACTGTATTTGAAGAATTTCTAACGTTATTCTTATTGTAATTGTTGTAGGTGTTATTATGTACAATAACTGTATTTCCCCCTCTATTATAATGCCCTCCATGATAGGAATTGTGATAGTGATAATGATTGCTATGATAAATACCTATTGAAATTACAGCAAAAGGAGAATAATATGGCGGATAATACCCATAATAATAGGGCGGGTAATAAGGCACATATACAGGTGAATAAACATATTGTACAATTGGTGCAGATTCTACAACAACAGTGGTTGTAGTCTCTACAACTATTGTGTCAGTTCCTTTATAAGCGGGATTTGGTGTAACTGGTGGTGCTGGAGGAGCTGGTTCGATTACATAATCTTTCCCATATAAATCCTTATCTCCTACAATTTGCAGCGATACCTTTTCATCGTCATCTTTTGCAACAAGAATAACGGCGATATCTTGTACTTCATCCTCAGTCACATTTACTTGAAGAATAAACATGAATTCTTTTTTGTCCTGTTTCGTTTCAACTTTTATAAAATCTACCTCCTCATCTAAATTTAAATCAAGATTGTTAATTCCCTTTTCTTGATCATTTAATGATTTTTCAAAATCTTCAATCGTTAAAGACTTTTGAAATAGATCAAGTACAGCATAAAGATTTAGATTGTCTCCTGCCATATCTAATAATTCTTCATCAGAACCTTCCTGAATAGTAGCAAATAAATTAGGAGTATTAATACTTATAGAAAAAAAGAAGAAGTATAATGCTAGGTTTTTCATGATTTTTTTTTAAAATTATTCTGGTCAAAATTAGGAGTTTTAAAGCAGAAAATTAGACGTCATGATAACATCCGTAATCTTCTCATGCTATAAATAATTTGATTGATGTATATCGTCTCAAGCTCATCTTGACATAAATGAATCATCGTATATAAACAATAAGCATTGGAAGTTGTTTGAATTATAATTCAAATACATCATTAATTCTTCCAATTCTGAACCCTTGTTTAATTACAGACTGACTTTCTTCGCTATCCTTATTTATTACAGGGTTTGTATGATTGAAATGAATGAAAATAATTTTACTTTTTTCTTCTCTGTTTAGGTCTTTAAACTTTTCAATACTCTCCACTATAAAAGGATGTGGAATTTGACTGATGTCTCTATTGTTTATTTCTTTTCCGCTATAAAAAGTGGCATCTAAAAAGGCGTAATCTGCTTTCTTTATCTCTTCAATAATATTTTTATCCCATTTCTCCCATTTGTCAATATCTGGAATAAATAAGGCACTCTTATTTGGTCCCTTAATCCGATAAGCTACAGTTTCAGAAAACTCATCTCTATGGGGAACTAAAATGGGAGTCACTTCAATAGATTCTGATAATAGAACTGGCTTTTCATTTTTCATTTCATGAAGCTTCACATTCTTTCTGGTGACTAGTTGATTCCAAGGGCCATTATTAGTAAGGAAATTCTTCATTTTAGGCATCACATAAACTGCTACGTTTTTGGCATCCATCGCTTCCTTTCCTAAAAACATTAATCCGGTATAATGTCCAATATGTGCATGCGTTAAAAAGATGCCATCTGCCAATTCCTTTTCACTTTTCTTTTTATACTTGCTAAGCATTTTCATTTGTGTCACCATGTCTGGAGTAGCTTCAAATAAGTAGCTTTTATTATTTTTTGTATCAATAAGTCCTAATGAAGTTACTTGCCTGCTGGGATCGTGATTTTTAAAAAGATTAATGCAGCATTCTTTGTTGCAGCCAATTTGCGGAGAGCCTGCGTCTTGAATTGTTCCTAGAATAATAAGAGAAGTACTGTTTATAGTCTGTTCTGTTTGTGATTTTAATTCAGCTACTTTTTTCGAAGATTTTCTTTCAGAACAAGAAAGAGCATAAAATATAAAAAGAAAAATGTAATATTTGCTCATAATATTTGCAATTTCTGCTTACGTTTTACATATATATCGCCTGTTAAAATTTCATCTGGCAAGGCTTTAATAAATTGAATAAAATCAGTCTCGTTTTTCCATGATTTGAAAGAAAAAATCATATGTTCATAGGGCGAAAAATTATAAGAGAGTGAATCAAATTTTGACAATGTATTGATGCATTCAAGTGCTAAATCCTTGAGCTTGGTATTATATTCAAAACTAATTAAGGGTAGAGGCTGGGATAGCCCTTTCAAAACTTCTAATTCATATCCTTCAACATCAATTTTGCAAAAATCAGGTATTCCATAATCGTCTATTAATTGATCTAGAGTACTAATTTTTGTTGTTCTTGATGAGTTCCATTCGATGTTGAAGTTTTTTTGTTTTTTGTATTTTTCAATGAATAGCTCACTAAATGTACAGACTTCACTAATGTTTGAAATGTAAATATCTTTTTGGCCTGCTTTACTTCCTAAACCAAGTTGAAGGAGC
>CAYPJC010000204.1:0-4612 GCA_964410855.1 uncultured Flavobacteriales bacterium
TTTTTCTAATACTGGTTCATTCGAATTCTTCATTAATAATTCAATGGCATCAATTGTTCTTGGCGCTTTGTCCGAAAGAATTTCTGGACCTTCTTCCTTAATTAAAATATCGTCTTCTATTCTCACTCCAATATTCCACCATTTTGGGTCACAATCTGAACCTTCCGCAATGTATATACCAGGTTCAACTGTTATTACATTATTTACTTCCAAGGGCATATACAATCCGGCATCATGAACATCAAGTCCTAAATAGTGAGAAGTGCCGTGCATGAAGTATTCTGTCACTTCAGAAGCCTTTTCAATAATTTTAAGCTTCAACAATCCATCTAAAATTACTTTCGTAGCAGCTTGGTGAGGAGCCCAAAAAGATTTACCAGCTACAGCCGCTTCGATTCCCGCATTTTGAGCATCTAAAACGAGCTGATAAATAATTTTTTCTTCTTTTGAAAACTTTCCACTCGGAGGAATTGTTCTGGTCACATCTGCTGTGTAACCATGATACTCGGCTCCGACATCACTAACTAGCAAACCGCCGTTCCTCAATGGTCTTCTATTCGAGGTATAATGCAAAATACACGAATTCTCCCCACTTCCTTGAATGGATGGAAAACCTGGGTATTCAGCACCATTTTTCTTAAAAACATATTCAATAATTGCCTCAGTCTCATATTCTGCCATTTCAGCTTGAATATTTTTCATCAATTCAATTTGAGCTTCACAGGTGATATCAATTGCTTTCCTCAAAAGCACCATTTCCTCCTCTGTCTTTATCTGTCGCAATTGGGCCATCAATATTGCAAGGGTCCGTTCTTCACCTCTTAGTTCTTCACTGATGGATTGATTCATTTTAAAAAACAAGCCATTAATGTTCGATGTTTTTGAAGTATCTTTTTCTTCTAGAGCCTCAGGAGTTTGAATATATATTTGTTTTAAGCGTTCAGTTGGGTATTCTGCAGGATCAAATGTGCTATTTAATTGAACCATATTAAAGCCCAAGCTTTGATTTGCCGATTCAAGTCCAAGCCTTCTTCCTTGCCAAAGTTCTTCTTCAGGGCTTCTTTCTTGCACATAAATAATCTCATTGGTTTTTTTCCCTTGAATCTCTTGCTCCTCTTTAAAAATAATAAGCATTGAGTTGGGTTCACGGTATCCGCTTAAGTAGTAAAAGTTGGGATCTTGATGGTATTCGAAATACACATCATTGGATCGCTTTCTTTCTGGAGAAGAAAAAAATATTGCCGCTGAACTATCTGGCATCAAATTTCGCAAGGAGTCTCGACGTGCCTGGTGAAAAGAAGCTGGTAAGAAATCGATATCGTATTGATAATAATTAGATGCCTCCAGAACTTCCAAATCCAGTTTTTGTTCCTGACTGAATAGACCATTCATGCAAAAAATCAACAAGACCGTTAAAGCTATTCTCATTCTTATAGTTTTACAACAAATTTAAGCATAGAAGTTATTTAAAGTCGATTGTTCAAAAACACAAAGAGCTGTAGTGTCTAACTATATTATTTAAAACACTTGTCCTCAATTTATCGTTTCGCTTATTAATGAAACCCAAGATTCATCAACAGTTTGCTTATTAATTGCCTACTACGAAAAGTGCACTTAATTTTTATGTTACCCACAATACTAAAAAATCATAGCTACGGAAATTAACCGTACATAAATTTGTTTTGTACGTGATTTTTACGTACATTTAAATCAAATAAATTTTCAACTATGAAAACAGCCGAACTAAATCAAGAGAAAGCGAGATTTGATACTCGTTTATCAAAGGAACAAAAAGCATTTTTCGAAAGAGCTGCAAGAGTTGGCGGCTATAGAAGCTTAACTGATTTTGTAATTTCAACCATTCAAGAAAAAGCTAAAAAAATCATATCAGAAAAAGAGCAAATTATTGCATCTAAAAAAGATAGTGAAATATTTTTTGATGCAATAACTAATTCAACTAATGCAAATAAAAGTCTTATTAATGCTGCAAGCGAATACAAAGCTCTTTTATCTAAATGAATGAGTTAACTGAAAACTTAAATTCCAAACATAGAAAGAAAGAATTTTCTTGTGGAACGGATATGCTTGACAACTATTTACAAAAACAAGCTAATCAAGATATTAAAAGGAAACTATCTGCCTGCTTCATTTTGAATGACCAAGAAACTGATTTAATTAAAGGCTATTACACATTAGCTCAAAATAGTTTAGCTCAAGATTTAATTCCTCCTCAATATCAAAAAAAATTACCTAATTCATATAAATCTATCCCAACCACTTTACTCGGTCGTTTGGCAATAGACAATAGATTTCAAGGAAAAGGAGTTGGAAAACTACTATTAATAGATGCTTTAAGAAAGAGTTACGAAATTTCTAAAAGCATTGGTTCATTTGCTGTTGTAGTTGACCCAATTGATGAAAATGCTGAACGATTTTATGATAAATATGGCTTTATTAAACTTCCTGACAGCGGAAAAATGTTTTTACCTATGAATACGATTAAAACACTTTTTGAATAAACAAAACTATGGGTAACACTGTATATTTAAAATAGGGCGTTCAGAGATCAACCTGCATGACCTGCCTGTCGGCAGACACGGCGGCAAGCAGGTTGAAAGTTCAGAACCATTTACGAACACCGCCAAATATTTATATTTGACTAAGAGCAAGATTAAAAGATTATCACTTTCTACTGCCCTCCTTTCCATATACTAATCGTTAATCTATGTTCATTTTAATAGCATATACTAAAGAAATGAAAAAAAAGACAAAAAAAATCCTGCTTGAAATCAAGCAGGATTTTTTGAATGTAATTTATAAAATTTACATATAACCTTTTTCTTTTGCTTTCTTGATGCAAGCAGTTAATCCGTTTTTTGTGATATTCCGAATTCCTGAAGCAGAAACTTTTAGTGTAACCCATGATTCTGTATCAGGATTATAAAACTTTCTTGTAAACAAGTTTGGTTCAAACGTTCTTCTTGTTCTTCTTTTAGAATGAGAGACGTTGTTTCCTGTAATAACTTTCTTCCCAGTAATCTGACAAACTTTTGACATAGCCTAATTTTTATGATATTCTGCAGACAGCAGTATCTTCATTTTTTCGAAATGCAAAATAAAGACTTTTTCTTTATTTATACAATAACAAAAGGCATCATTTTTTCATTCAAAAGACAAACTTGCATTTGAGTAAATCATACCTTCGCAAAAAAACAGAAGTATGAAGAAAATTATTCTTTCATTTTTACTAGTCATAGGGTCAACCTTCTCTATGAATGCTCAAATGTGCTATCAAGAAATGAGCACTAATGATAATGTTACTGTAAAGTATAAATGGAAGCAAACGAAGGATGGTGAGCAAGAACTTCGAATAAAATTTAAAAACAAAAGCAAATCTGCTTTGAACTTAGATGTTGAGCTAGGATATTACCTTTTTGGTGTAATGGAAGAAAAGGCGATACTCAATGATTGTTTAAAGAAGTCCTTTTTTAATAATTGGTTCAGACCGATTCATATTGTAAAAAGTGAAACCTTAAGCGCTGACCAATTAAAAAGTGAAGACTTAGAAGTTCAAGTAATTGAATTAAAAACAGAGAAAATTGATGAGTGCGGAAAAACTGATAGCTAGTATTTTAGGCGTATTAATAGCTGTTGCTGCCTATGGTGCTTCAGCTCAAATAAGTATATCTTTTCCTGAAGGAATGGCAGTTGCCCCAATGACCGGCCAAACTTTAGCAATCTTAGTTTCAGCGCATATTCTTGGATGGAGAAATGGGTCTATCAGTGTTTTGCTTTACCTGCTTCTAGGAGCTTTAGGGCTTCCTGTATTTTCTAATTTCTCATCAGGCGTAGATGTTTTATTTGGACCCACCATCGGTTATTTTTTAGGCTTTGTATTAGCTGCTTTAATAGTAGGACTTATGAAAGCAACAAGACCACCTCATTTCTTTAACTATTTTTTAGAGATGTTAGTTGGGTCCACAGTTATTTTAATCATCGGAGGAATAGGCTTATTATGGTTTTTGCCAGCTAATGAGATATTTGATAAAGGAATTTTACCTTTTTTGCCGAGTGCTTTAGTAAAAATACTTTTAGGAGCGATTTTTTTGTCCGTTTTCACTAACGTTAATAGACTTTTAAAGCAATTCTAAATGCTTACTAGAATAATCGCCTATTTCTTTAAACCTTTTTATCTATTTGTAAGCTCAAAAAGATTCAGAGCTTTTGCATTGCTAAAGTTCAACTATGGCTCGGTCAAAAAGTACAAACCAAAAACAATAAAATTCTCAAATTTCAAGATAAAGGTCTTAGATGTCCCTAGTTTCATGGATCAATATGAAGCAATCTTCCTAAACCAATGTTACCGGTTTAAATCAAGTACAAAAAATCCGAGAATTATTGATTGTGGAGCAAATATTGGATTAGCTAGCCTCTATTTTAAATCTATTTTTCCGAATGCCTCTGTTGTAGCATTTGAGGCAGACCCAGACATCTCTAAAATCCTACAATCCAATCTAAGTTCAAATAATGCAGCGGATATTGAAATCATAAACAAGGCAGTTTGGACTGATTCTAAAGGAATTTTATTTCAGAAAGAAGGTGGGCAAGGTGG
>CAYPJC010000205.1:0-235 GCA_964410855.1 uncultured Flavobacteriales bacterium
AAGCCAATTGCTGTTGCAGGCGAGCCAGAACTTTCATCGCCACATCAGGGTTTAGCTCCCTACAATACCTTTTTTTATTTACTATATTTATTGGCAAATAATACATTATGAAAATTTTAAAGTGGGTAGCAATTATATTAGGAGCATTAGCTATTATAGGATACTTTGCGTTTAATTATATGAAGACTCAAACAAAAAAAGCAAGTCCTGAACAGATTGTTGAATATAAACAAGC